>NZ_JBFWLF010000183.1:0-9333 GCF_050252275.1 Citrobacter sp.
CGGGATCGTCTGGCGCTTTCTCTTCCCGTAGCTCATTGAGATACTGAATGAATACAGCCCATTCTATTGACTAACATCAAATTATAAAGACACTTAAGCTGTATATTTTCCGTTCAACTTACTTTTCCCGAGGTGTGATGTGCTGATAACCATCTGTAATCGCTACACATTCTGACAAGCGTCAGAATGTGTTCCCCTGTCTGTGATTCTCATGGGCAGTGCTTTTGATTACATGAAATTCAGTACATCCGCAGTCTGCTGTTCTCTCTTTTCTGCCTGATGTCCCTGTGACAGTATTGAATTTCGTTGTTCCCGTTAAGGGGTTCTCCACATGGAGTTCGTTTTGTATGCAATGGATTATTGAGTTTTTCAAGCGGCACGCCACGACGCTGCTCTTTCCGATGGCGCTGATTCTGTACGATTTTGCCGCCTATCTGTCGACGGACCTGATTCAGCCGGGCATCATCAACGTCGTGCGGGAGTTTGATGCCGATGTCAGTCTGGCGCCGGCGGCGGTCAGTCTCTATCTCGCCGGAGGGATGGCGCTGCAATGGCTGCTGGGGCCGCTTTCCGACCGGATCGGTCGTCGTCCGGTATTGGTCACGGGGGCGCTCATTTTTTCCCTCGCCTGTACCGCCACGCTGTTCACCACTTCAATGACACAGTTTCTGATCGCGCGCGTGGTGCAGGGCACCAGCATCTGCTTTATCGCGACGGTCGGCTACGTCACGGTGCAGGAGGCGTTCGGACAAACGAAAGCCATCAAGCTGATGGCAATCATCACCTCTATCGTGCTGGTAGCGCCGATCATTGGCCCGCTTTCCGGTGCGGCGCTGATGCACTTCGTCCACTGGAAGGTGCTGTTCGCCATTATTGCGGTAATGGGTTTTATCGCCTTTATGGGCCTGTTGCTGGCGATGCCGGAGACGGTCCAGCGCGGCGCGGTGCCGTTTAGTGCGATCAGCGTCGTACGCGATTTTCGCGATGTCTTTCGCAACCGCGTGTTCCTCTTTGGCGTCGCCACGATCTCGCTAAGTTACATCCCAATGATGAGTTGGGTCGCCGTTTCCCCGGTGATCCTGATCGACGCGGGTGGCATGACGTCCTCCCAGTTCGCCTGGGTACAGGTTCCGGTGTTCGGTGCGGTCATCGTCGCCAACATGGTCGTTGCTCGTTTTGTGAAAGATCCGACCAACCCGCGCTTTATCTGGCGTGCGGTGCCCATTCAGCTCAGCGGCCTGTTTGTACTGATCGCCGGGAACCTGCTCTGGCCTCACGTGTGGCTGTGGTCGGTGTTGGGCACCAGTCTGTATGCGTTTGGCATTGGGCTAATCTTCCCGACGCTGTTCCGCTTCACGCTGTTTACCAACAACCTGCCGAAAGGAACCGTGTCGGCCTCGCTGAACATGGTCATACTGGCGGTGATGGCCGTTTCCGTCGAAATCGGTCGCGGACTGTGGTTTAACGGCGGTCGGATCCCGTTTCACCTGTTGGCGGTCATTGCGGGAGTGGCGGTGGTATTCACGTTGAAAGGGTTGTTAACGCGGGTACGCCAGTATCACGCAACGGAACTGGCAACAGAGAAGTAAAATCAGGCCCCGCCATGCGGGGCCGTTTTTTTAAGCAATGCGGGCAAATCCGGCTTCAAGGTCGGCAATCAAATCGCCGACATCTTCCAGACCGATATGCACCCTCACCAGCGTCCCGCTGAAATCAACCTCACCGGCCGGGCGAATGCTGTTCAACTCTTCCGGTTGGTTCGCCAGAATCAACGACTCAAATCCGCCCCATGAGTAAGCCATGTGGAACAGCGAGAAGTTATCGAGGAAGTTCGCTAACTGTTCATCCGTCAGTCGCTTTTTCAGCACGAACGAGAACAAACCAGAACTGCCGCTGAAATCACGCGTGAAGTATTCGTGGCCCGGACACTCCGGCAGTGCCGGATGATTCACCCGCGCCACTTCTGCGCGTGCCGACAGCCAACGGGCAATCTGAATGCTACTCTCCTGATGCTGCTTCAGACGCACCGACAGCGTACGCAGGCCGCGACTGCCGTTATACGCGGTATCGGCATCCAGCGTTTGCCCCATCAGATACGAGTTTTCACGCAATTGGTCCCAGCAACGGGCGTTGGATACCGCCGTTCCCAGCATGCCGTCAGAGTGACCAATCGTGTATTTGGTGCCTGCCTGAATCGAGATATCCACGCCGTAGTCCAGCGCCTTAAACAACACGCCAGCCGCCCAGGTGTTGTCGATCATAATGACGATCTCCGGGTTCACCGCACGAATAGCCTTCACCATTCCCGGCACATCCTGCACTTCCATGGTGATCGAGCTCGGTGATTCAAGGAACACCACTTTGGTTTCTGGGCGGATCAGATCGACAATTCCGGCGCCGATCATCGGATCGTAGTACGTCGTTTCGACGTTGAATTTGCTCAGGATCTTATTGCAGAAATCCTGTGTTGGTTCATATGCCGCCCCGGTCATCAGCAGATGATCGCCACGTTGTACAAACGCGAGGATCGCGTTTGTCACCGCCGCCGCACCGCACGGATAGAGCGCACAGCCGGCGCCGCCTTCCAGTTCGCTCATCGCTTTCTGAAACGCGAAGTGGGTATAAGTGCCGCGACGACCATAAAACAACTCACCGTTTGCGCGATTGGCGGTGGCGAATTTTTTGTCCTTCACGGTATCAAACACCAGCGAAGAGGCGCGCTGGATAACCGGGTTTACCGCGCCCTGGGTATAGCGTTTATCGCGTCCGGCGATGACCAACTGGGTTTCGAGTTTCACTGAATCTTTCATAACCTTCTTATCCTTAATCCGTGCGTTAAACCTCGGCGGCCGTCGCCGTCGCATTCATCTCTGCATTCACCGACTTTTTCCCGGAGAAGCGTTCTACAATTTGTGCCGCATTCAAATCATGAATCACGTTAATTAGCGTCGCCGGGGCATCGGTAATGGTACCCAGCACCACCAACATCGGAATGGTTTCCATCGGCAGTCCCAGCGTGGTGACGATAAATATCTCCCCAAGGAACGCCCCGCCCGGTACGCCGCCGACGATAATCGCGGAAAGCACGGCGATCAGCATGGTCAGGAAGAAGGTTTCCGTGGTGAATGGAATCCCCAGCACCGAGTAAATAAAGACGATCTTCAGCGCCGCAATCATCGCCACGCCGCCTTTGTTCAGGTTGACCAGCAGTGGGATCGAGACATCCACAATTTCCGGGTTAATCCCCATCGCTTTGCCCGCGCGCAGCGTCACCGGCAGCGTGCCCAGCGAAGAACAGGTACCCAGCGCCGTGACAGAAGGCTCAATGGCGTGACGCCAGAAGGCCTTCACCGCCGGTACGCCGCCGCCAATGTAAGAGTAGAGAATAGAGCCGAAAATGTAGTAAGCCAGCGTGGCAACCATGAACAGACCAATTGCCCGGGCAAAGGTGAGCAGCAGCCCGGAATCCTGGCTAGCCATCGTCGCCGCAAAGTAGCAACCGAGCCCCAGCGGCGCGACCTTCATGATGATCGACACGATCTTCATAATGACGGTGTTGGCATCGTCCAGCAGCGAGGCAATACGTTTACCCGCCTGTTCTGACTGACCAATCGCGATCCCGGCAATGATCGCCATCACGATCAGCGCGAGAATATTCGACTTAGAAAACAGACCAATAAAGTCATTGGTGGTGATCATGCTGACAAAATCCATCTTGCCGCTGCCCGCCTGTACGGACTGCGAGAGATCGATAGTGACCCCCTGCGCCGGGTTGTACCACAGGGCTAACGCCACGATGCCGGCCGCCGGAATAAACGCCATCGCGATGGAAACGATAAAGATAATCGCCATAATTCGCCCTAAGCGTTTCAGGTCGGTCATACTGGCGATAGAGGACATTACGCTGATTCCCACCAGCGGAACGATAATCATAAATAACAGGTTCAGGAAAATCTGACCTATCGGCTGGAGTTTACTGGCAAACGCGGGGGCTAAAATCCCTAATAAACCACCTGCCACCAGAGCAAGTAATAAAATAATTGACGATTTGTAGGGTTCGAGTCGTGTCCACATAATCGGTACCTTTTATAAGAATGGAATTAAATGAGAGTAAATTCACAATTTGGCGACGTTCTGTTTTTGCCTCCTTACTATTTGTGACGCACCTCACTTAAGTTGTTATTTTTTCATTTTGTGCGTATGTCGTTTCCTGTGATTCAATAGTTACATGTTTCAAAACCCAATGTAACGGCCTATTCGTACCGTTTTTGCAAATCACTTATGAGCAAAAGGAAACAATGAGCGCACCCATTTCTCTCAAGCACTTAGAGTTTTTTGTCCGGATTGTGGACTGCGGAGGTTTATCTGAAGCCGCGGTGCAACTTAACGTGTCACCGTCCGCGGTCAGTAAAAGTCTGGCGGCAATGGAAGATACGCTGGGGACAACATTAATTAAGCGCACGACCCGCAGTATTACGCTGACCGACGCCGGGCAATATTTGTTTAACCGGGCCAATAAATTACTGAAAGAATTTGATGAAACGCTTAATACTACCTCTGGTTATTATCATAATCCGCAAGGTGAATTACGCATTACCTGTTCGATTGCCTTCGGCTATTCCCGACTGGTCAATCTGGTGGACAAATATCGCACCCAATACCCGGATGTGAACCTGTATATCGATCTCAACGATAACTTCGTCAATCTGAACGACACGGATTTCGATATCGCCCTGCGCATCTCCACCGCCCCGCCGCAAAACTATGCCACGCGTAAACTGGTGCCGATCCGCTGGGCGTACTGCGCCTCCCCCGGTTACCTCGCGAAGAAAGGGATGCCGCTGCGTCGTACCGATCTGGTCGATCACGATTGTCTGGTTTATCCTGGCCTGACCCCAGTTCTGAAGGTTGCCGACGAGCAGGATCGCCTGCATCAGCTAAAACTGCATATGCCGATCCAGGCCAACAGCAGCCTGGTCCTGCTGAAGTCGGTGCTGGAAGATCAGGGCGTGGCCTATCTGCCGACCTATCTGATTGGCGATCATATCCAGAAAGAGGAGATCACCCCGCTGATGCTCGACGGCACGATCGCCTGCGAAACGCACACCCTTTACGCGCTCTATTTCCCCAGCAAATATAGCAATCCGAAGGTGCGTTCGTTTATTGATTTTTTGGTCGCGGAGTTAGGGACACTGCCAGCGTGGGACAACTGGATCCCCGGCTGATCCCCGGTTGTTTTTGCACGATCCCTCCGTCTGGCTCTATCCTTAAGCGTATGAATAAAATTGCTGAACTCAAACGCGCCAAACTGCTGGCGCTTTCGTTACTGCTGATCGCGGCCACTACGTTCGTCATCACCCTCTTCCTGCCGCCTGGTTTTTGGGTCAGCGGGATCAAAGCCATTGCCGAGGCGGCGATGGTCGGTGCCCTGGCGGACTGGTTCGCGGTGGTGGCGCTGTTTCGCCGCGTCCCTCTCCCGTTCATTTCGCGGCACACGGCGATTATTCCCCGCAATAAGGACCGCATCGGCGAGAATCTGGGGCAGTTTGTGCAGGAGAAATTCCTCGACACCCAGTCCCTGGTCGCGCTGATCCGCCGCCATGAACCCGCGCTGCTGATTGGCAACTGGTTCAGCCAGCCGGAAAACGCCCAGCGGGTCGGACAGCATCTGTTGCAGATCATGAGCGGTTTTCTGGAACTGACCGACGATGCCCGTATCCAGCGCCTGCTAAAACGGGCGGTGCATAAGGCGATTGATAAGGTCGATCTCTCCGGCACCAGCGCCCTGATGCTGGAAAGCATGACCAAAAACGATCGCCATCAGGTTCTGCTCGATACGCTGATCGTCCAGTTGATATCCCTCCTCCAGCGCGACAGTTCGAGGACCTTTATCGCCCGGCAAATCGTCCACTGGCTGGAGACCGAGCATCCGCTGAAGGCTAAAATTCTGCCTACCGAATGGCTGGGCGAGCACAGCGCGGAGCTGGTATCGGAAGCGGTGAACTCGCTGCTCGACGACATCAGCCACGATCGCGCGCATCAAATCCGCCACGCCTTCGATCGCGCCACGTTCAGGCTTATCGACAAACTGAAAAACGATCCGGAGATGGCGAACCGGGCAGAAAGCATCAAAGATTACCTGAAAGAAGATGAAGCCTTTAACCGCTACCTCGGCGAGCTGTGGGCGGATTTACGTCAGTGGCTGAAGCAGGATATCAACGCCGACGATTCCAGGGTGAAGCAGCGAATCGCCCATGCCGGACAGTGGTTTGGCGAAACGCTGATCGCCGACGATGCGCTGCGCGCTTCGCTCAACGGCCATCTGGAGCAGGCCGCCCATCGGGTGGCGCCGGAGTTTGCCGCCTTCCTGACCCGCCACATCAGCGATACGGTGAAAAGCTGGGATGCCCGCGATATGTCGCGGCAGATTGAACTTAACATTGGGAAAGATTTACAGTTTATCCGCGTCAACGGCACGCTGGTGGGCGGGACGATCGGGCTGGTCTTATACCTGTTATCGCAACTTCCCTCACTGCTGCCCGCACTGTCCACTTTTTAAGGAGAAAAAATGGCTGACATTACCCTTTCCCCGGCGCAGCGCGACGGTCTGCGCGATGCGCTCAGAGACTACTGCCGCGATCATTTCGAACTGGAGCTGGAACAGTTCGACGCTGAGTTTTTTATTGATTTCATTAGCGAAAAACTAGGGCCTGTGTACTACAACGCGGGCATTGAGGAGGCGATTCGCACGCATCTGGCCTGGAGTGAGCGCATCCAGGAAGAGATGGATCTGAAGAAGATTTTATAATGCCTTACCTGGCGGGAGATCAATAAACCCATAACATTGACATGGTTATAATGCGAGCACTTTTAACATCTCCCGTGTCACGGGGAAGGAAAATCCATGTCGCTTATCACCGATCTGCCCGCCATTTTCGACCAGTTCTCTGAAGCCCGCCAGAAAGGCTTTCTCACCGTGATGGATCTCAAAGAGCAGGGTATCCCGCTGGTGGGAACCTATTGCACCTTTATGCCGCAGGAGATCCCGATGGCGGCGGGTGCGGTGGTGGTCTCGCTGTGCTCAACGTCGGATGAAACCATCGAAGAAGCCGAAAAAGATCTACCGCGCAACCTCTGCCCGCTGATCAAAAGCAGCTACGGTTTCGGCAAAACCGACAAATGCCCCTATTTTTACTTTTCCGACCTGGTAGTAGGTGAAACCACCTGCGATGGCAAAAAGAAAATGTACGAATATATGGCGGAGTTCAAAGCCGTTCACGTCATGCAGTTGCCAAACAGCAGCCAGGATGCCGCCTCACGCGCGCTGTGGAAAGCAGAAATTCTGCGTCTGCAACAGGCTGTGGAAGCACGCTTTGGGACGCCGGTTACCGAAGCGGCACTGCGTGACGCCATTGTCCTCAAAAACCGTGAGCGTCGTGCACTGGCGAATTTCTATCGTCTCGGGCAGCTTAATCCCCCTGCATTGAGCGGCAGCGATATCCTGAAAGTGGTGTACGGCGCGACCTTCCGCTTTGATAAAGAAGCCCTTATCGACGAACTGAACAGCATGGCTGAACGCGTGCGCCAGGCATGGCAGGATGGTAAACGACTGGACGCCCGTCCGCGTATTCTGATCACCGGCTGTCCGATCGGCGGCGCGGCAGAAAAAGTGGTGCGCGCCATTGAGGAAAACGGCGGTTGGGTGGTGGGATACGAAAACTGTACCGGCGCGAAGGCGACCGAGCAGTGCGTCGCGGAAACTGGTGACGTATACGAGGCGCTCACCGACAAATATCTCGCCATCGGCTGTTCATGCATCTCTCCAAACGATCAGCGCCTGACGCTGCTCAGCCAGATGGTGGAAGAGTACCATGCAGACGGCGTGGTGGACGTGATTTTGCAGGCCTGTCATACCTATGCCGTTGAATCACTGGCAATTAAGCGCCATGTTCGCCAGCAACACAACATTCCTTATATCGCCATTGAAACCGACTACTCTACCTCGGATGTCGGCCAGCTCAGCACCCGCGTCGCGGCCTTTATTGAAATGCTGTGAGGAGCAGGCGTGACGTATTCGATAGGAATTGATTCCGGCTCGACGGCGACCAAAGGCATTTTACTCACCGGCGGTGTGATTGAGCGCCGTTTCCTGTGCCCGACGCCATTCCGCCCTGCCGATGCCATCCGCGAGGCCTGGGAGGTTCTCGCGGAAGGACTGGAAACGCGCCCCTACCTGACCTTAACCGGCTATGGCCGCCAGCTGGTTGATTTTGCCGACAAGCAGGTGACGGAAATCTCCTGTCACGGACTGGGTGCGCGGCTGCTCGCACCTGCCACCCGCACGGTCATTGACATCGGTGGACAGGATAGCAAGGTGATCCAACTGGATGACGATGGTAACCTCACCGACTTTCTGATGAATGACAAATGCGCGGCGGGCACCGGGCGCTTTCTGGAGGTCATTTCACGCACCCTGGGCGCCAGCGTGGAGCAACTCGATACCATTACCGCTGGCGTTGCGCCGCACGCCATCAGCAGTATGTGCACCGTTTTTGCCGAATCCGAAGTGATTAGCCTGCGCTCTGCGGGTATCGCCCCGGAAGCGATCCTCGCGGGGGTGATCAATGCCATGGCGCGACGCAGCGCCAATTTCATTGGTCGACTCTCTTCAGAAGGGCCACTGCTGTTTACCGGCGGCGTCAGCCACTGCGCAGCGTTTGCCCGGATGCTGGAAGGCCATGTCGGTATCCCGGTAAACACCCACCCGGACGCGCAGTTTGCCGGCGCCATCGGCGCGGCGCTGATCGGCCAGCGGCAGAGAACGCGCGGATGACGGAATACCTGTTTTTATTTCATTCGACGGTTGGCGTGATCCAGACCCGCAAAGCGTTGCAGGCCGCAGGCGTGACCTTTCGGGTCGCCGACATTCCCCGCCAGTTGCGCGGGGGCTGCGGACTGTGCGTCTACCTGCATTGCCAGCCCGGAGAACAAGATCGGTGGGTGATCCCCGGTCACACCGAATCAATCTACCGCCTTGAGCAGGGCGACTGGCAATGTGTGGCAACCTTCGACGCGCCAGCACGTTGCCCCGCGAAACCACGATAAATGTCACTATGCAATTATCACCCGTTTAAGGATTCATTAAGATTAATCTTTATACTTTCTCCCTTAATGTCTTTGATTTTATTTAAGGAAGAATAATGAGATTGTCCGCCCGATATCTGAATTCACCTCTGCGAATCATGCTTCTTCTTACTTTACTCATAGCGGGGGCGAGTTATGTCATATCTGGTAACGCCATGCCCGACAAAGACAATAACTCCCATGCCGATA
>NZ_JBFWLF010000184.1:0-9278 GCF_050252275.1 Citrobacter sp.
TTACAGAAGTGGCAATGGCGTTCGCCAGCATTTAAATGGAGAGCCGGATGCGCTGAAAGGTGCACGTCCGGTTCGGGGAGGAGAGGCAGGGAAATAGTCCGACTACGCCCTGCCTCTTACTCTACTCTGGACAGGCAAGCGTTGGGCTTACCTTGCTGTTGTTCTCGATCTGTTCGCAAGGAAACTTGAGGGTTGGGCAATGTCATTCTCACCGGACAGCAAGCTGACATCAAAGCGCTGGAAATTGCGTGGGAAGCTTGCGGTAAACCCGCCGGAGTGATGTTCCACAGTGACAGTAATAATGCCGGTGTCAGTCTTTACCACCACTCAGTTTGCCGTTTAACCCGATTGGTGTGATTACTGATGCAGTGAAGACCTTTCCGCATCACATCACTACAAATATTGATTTTTGATTGTTGGATTCGCACCAGATTTCACCTCTGTAGGGTATTCAAAAATGCTCAGTTATTACTGATGCCTAAACTGCAGCGTTGCGGGCAGGTAGCGTTGTAGCGTTTCGGGCGTATCGCCCTCGATCAATTGGCTTATCAGATCATAGCAGTGCCAGGCCAACTGGCGGTTATCCTGCTGTACGGTATCGATACGCAGCGACAGCGAATCATAAAGATAGTGATCGTCAAAGCTCGTCAGATGGATATCTGAGTCGAGTAAATGGTGCTGGCTCATATAGCGCAGTACCCCTTCGAGCAGTCCACAGGCGGCAGTGAACAGCGCCTTAGGCGGCCGCCCAAGTCGCGCGCAGAGTGCGGCGAACATCTCATAGCCTGAGCTCGGGTGGTAGTTACCGTTAATCACCCATTCCGGGCGCAGTGCAATACCCGCCTGAGCCAAACCCTGCGTGAAGCCGGTCAGACGATCGCGTGAAGGCGACAGACGCGACTGACCGCCTAAAAACCAGAACTCATCGCTATGCTTAGGTGCAATGCGGGAAATCAGTTCCGCCGTTGGGGTAATCGAATCAGTCATCACCAGCGGCAGCAGGCTTTCATTAGGACAACGGTCAAACAGCACTACTGGCAGTTGTTGGCTGAGCTTAAGATAGTCGGCATCGTTGTGCATACATGAAGCGACGATCAGACCGTCAACCTGGCGGGAAATCATGTTATTGACCACCACGCTCTCCTGACCGGGGTTTTCATCAGTACAAGAGATCAATAGCTGGACGCCTGCTTCGCGGCACAGCATTTCCAGCTCATGTGAAAAGACCGCAAAGCCGTGGTTGGTGATCTCCGGCACCACCAGTCCGATGGTGTGGCTGCGGTTGTCGCGCAGCGAGCGGGCGTGAATGCTTGGCTGATAGTGCTGCTCACGGGCAATCGCCAGTACTCGCTCACGCGTTTCCTGCGCCACACGCAGCTCCTTACCACGACCGTTCAGTACTAGGCTGGCGGTCGCTTTTGAGACACCAGCCTGTTCGGCGATATCTTTAATGGTTACGCGTTTAGTTTTCATTACGACGCCATGAGCTTGAGGCAAAACGCTTATTCTACCATGCAAGTTCGCAGCGGCCAGTAGCAGAATGCGTCCGGTGTGATGCCAGAGAACATTAGCTGCCCTGAACAGGCCGGGAAGTAGCGGCAGCTCATCACTCCTTCGCCGCCGTTGATGAAAATCTCCACGCTAGACTGGTCGATGAAAATATGCAGCGAGCGGACGTCTCCGCGCCAGTAACGATAATGCTTCTCGTCGCTGGCCAGACTGGGTCGGGCCAGGCGGATCCCGCTGGCATCGCGTTCAAGGATTAATGCGCCGTCAAAATCGAGGCTCAAAATATCGTCCCCAGTGGTTTGTAGAACGATTTCCATCGGTGCCAGCGGCAGGGAGTTCCCTGCCCAGCCGTGCGCTTCGCCGCGCAGGGCGCTCAGCTCTCGTAGAGGACGTTGGTATAGCTGACCATCGATAAACTCCAGCTCACGCAGGCAGGTCATCTGATGGATCCAGCCGTTGGTGAGGGTCGGTTGAAGCATCTCTTCGCCCTCCGGCACGCCCATCCAGCCGACCAGCAGACGGCGGCCATCACTGGTAAGCATGGTTTGCGGGGCGTAGAACTCAAACCCTGCGTCCAATTCGTGCAGTTCGCCATGCTCGAAGACCGCGCGGTGGTAGTCGAAATCGCCGCTCATCCACACTGCCGGGTAGGTGTTGAGATAGCGCTCTTTCTCACGAGGCACGCCCTGCGGGCAGCAAATCAGGACATGCTGGTCGCCGAGGGCAAACAGGTCCGGGCATTCCCACATATAGCCCGCGTCGTCCAGGCCATTGATGCCATAACCGGCGATTTCGCCCTGACTCGTCCACTCATGAAGGTCCGCTGAGCTGAATAACAACACCTTGCCACGCTTTTGCAAATCCTGTGCGCCCAGCACCATGTACCAGCGACCTTCGTGCTGCCAGACTTTCGGGTCACGCACGTGGCCGGTATAGCCCTCCGGCAGCGGTAATACCGGGCCGAGTTTGGTAAACGTGCCGTCGGCATTTTCCGTCGCCAGGCACTGCCACGCGGTTCGGCTGCCGTCGTCAAATTTTACGTTGCCGGTATAGCACAGGGTGAGCGTGCCCTGACTATCCACGGCGCTTCCGGAGTAGCAGCCGTTGCGGTCATACTCTTCATCCGGCATGAGCGCGATCGGCTCATGTTGCCAGTGCAGCAGGTCGGCAGAGCTCCAGTGCCCCCAGCACTTGAACTTATGATCGCAGGCGAGCGGGTTCCACTGATAAAACAGGTGATAACGTCCGGCAAATTCAATAAAGCCGTTGGGATCGTTCATCAGCCCGGTCACCGGCGCATGGTGCCAGCGGGGATAGTGGCTGTCGGCCAGCGCGCGCGGCTGGCCCTGCATAACAGCCTGCAAAATCGCAGGCAGGCGTGATGGATGTGACATTATTCAGCGTCCGTTTTGTATTTCAGTACCAGGGAGACGACAAAGGCGACGCCAAAGGCGATAACCATCCCGATAATGTAGTTCAGCAGCGAGCTGGCCTGCACGATAGCCATGCCAGGGATAGCCGTCAGGCCCACGGCGGTCATGTAAACATGCATGGATACCACCCACGCGCCGCCCACCGCGCCGCCAATCAGGGCTGCGATAAACGGTTTTACAAAGCGTAAGTTAATACCAAAAATCGCCGCTTCGGTGATGCCGAGCATGGCAGAAAACGCCGAGGGCAGGGTAATGGCTTTGATTTTGGCATCTTTCGTTTTGAACCACACCGCCAGACAAGCACCGCCCTGAGCGACGTTGGCCATCGCCCAAATCGGCAGCAGGAAGTTGACGCCGATGGATGGGTTGCCCAGCAGTCCCGCTTCGATGGCGTGGAAGCTGTGGTGAATACCGGTAATGACGATAACCGAATAGAGACCGCCAAACAGCAGTCCGGCCAGCCAACCGGCGTGGGTAATCAGGGTGCTAAGGACAAACGAAATACCGTCGCCAAGCGCGCGACCAGCCGGGCCGATAATCAGCAGGGCGATAAAACCGGAAATGATCACCGTCAGGAACGGCGTCAGGATCAGATCCAGTGCATCGGGGATCACGCGACGCAGCTGTTTCTCAACGATGCTCATAAACCACACCGCCAGCAGCACCGGGAACACCGTGCCCTGATAGCCGATCATGGCAATCTCAAGGCCGAAGAAGTTCATGGTGTGGAAACCGGCGGCCACACCCCAGGCGTTGGTGAGCGCCGGGTGAGTCAGGATGCCGCCAAGCGTCGCGCCAAGATAAGGATTACCACCGAACTCGCGGGCGGCGGTGAAGCCAATCAGGATCGGCAGAATAATAAACGCCGCTGAGCTGCACATATCCAGCATGATGTAGATGGCGTTACCCGGGTCGACCCAGCCGTACGTTTTAACCATCCCCAGAAGGCCCATCAACAGGCCGGAGGCGACGATAGCCGGGATGATCGGCACAAAGATGTTCGACAACAGGCGGGCAATGCGCTGGAAAGGATTCAGTTTTTTCGCCGCAATGTCGGCAGCTTCCGATTTGCTGGATTCGCCAATCCCTGCCGCCTGAATAAAGGCGGCGTAGACTTTGTTCACCACCCCGGTGCCGAAGATAATCTGCATCTGTCCGGCGTTACGGAAACAGCCCTTCACCCCATCAATTTTGCCGATGGCCTGCTGATCGGCCAGTGAGTCATCGACCAGCACCAGGCGCAGGCGTGTGGCACAGTGCGCGGCGCTGGCGATATTTTCCTTGCCTCCCAGAAGCGGAAGTAGCGAGCGGGAAATCTGTTCAAAATCCATAGTACCCTCTGAATGCGTATTGATTTTCGAGTTGTCGTCCCGTGGTAGCCGGAGCGCATTCTCTTCGTTGTTATTGTGTCCGGGGCGACGAAACGTATTTTGTCGCCCCGGCGGTTACTGTCGCCAGGTGTTAACCATCAAAACCAGGTTTCCATCTGCATCCCGAACGACCATTCGCCGCCCGATTTAAAACCACTGCTGCCCAGCGCGTCATCGCTGGCGTAATTATTGAGTTTTTTGCTCCAGTCCATCCACGAGGTGTAAAGACGGATTTCAGGACGGCTGAAGAAATCGCCGATGTCGCCAACCTTAAAGGTCGGGGCGAAGGTGAGCTTGTAGAAGCTGCCGTTTACCGCATGGCGATCGTTATAACCTTCAGGTTTGAGATCCATATACTGGTAACTGCCTTCATAAGCGAGGGCGAAGTTTTGATTGATCTCCTGGATCAGACGCATGTTGAGGGTTGCCCACTGGTAGCTGTCGCCATCGACATAACGGTCTTTACTGGTTTGTGCCAGTATCGCCGGGGCGATAAACCAGTTCTTGCTCAGTGGCGTGGTGCCGTAGCTGGCGAAGCGCCAGGTGTTAGCCCCCGAGCGTAACGCGCCGTCAGAGCCGACACCTTTAACTTCGGCACCCAGTCCGTGACCGTAGAGCAGGGCGGTTTTGCTGGCACCTTCACGCAGGCCGTAAAAACTGTCGTTGTGCAACCCGAGCAGCGCATGTACACCGGTATTTGCCGCATCGCCTTTGACCGGATTACCGTTGGTATCCTGGCGTTCGTCGTTGTCTTTTGCCCGCATCCCGCTGACCATCATCTGCACCGGCCCGATGAAATTGTTCATGCTGACGATGTAGTTCTGCACACTGTTGCTGGTATCAGCAATATCGCCGAAGTTACGCCCGTAAAGAGAGAAGTTGCTGCGAACGCTGTCGTTCCACCTGACATCGTAAATACCGCCGCCGGTACCGGCGAGGAACACGACATCCGAGTCGATCCAGTGAATGTCAAAGTTATCCCGGTCAAAGCGTTTCCCGGCCCACAGGGTGGAGCCTTTAAACGGCCCGTCGAAGGTGGGCAAGTTGCCCAGTTCAACAAAGGCCTGACGCACGTTCAAATCACTGGTGCTCGCCGTCCAGTCGTTATAAGTGGTTTGACCGTCGGCGACCATGACTTTGAAGCGGGTCGTTGCCCCGTTATCCAGGGTCTGCTTATGTTCAAGATTCATTTCAACATAGGTATCGGCCTGGTTTCCCAGGCGGCCAATAGCCCCACCGGTTTCCCCTGCTGGCGTCATGTAGGCTCCGGATTTGGTGCTGGCGCCGGAGTCATTCATTATCACGCCGGAGCGGGCGTAGCCGTGGAACTCAAACCCGCTTTTCTCATCGGCTTTTTTCTCCAGTTTGGCGGTACGCTGAGCCACTTCCTGAGTGCTGTCCTGGGTTTTTTGTTGCTGTGTCGTGAGCTGCTGTACTTTCTTCTCTGCCGACTCTGCGCGGGTTTCTGCCGTTTGCGCTCTGTTTTCGGCATCCTGTAAGCGTTTTTCCAGCGCAATTAAACGGGCTTCGATACTGCTGAGATCCGTTTGTGCATGGGCTGAGGCGGCGCCGGTTAGCAAAGCGATAAGAACCGCGAGTGTGCTTTTTCTGAACATATTGATTGCATCCCAAAAGGAAAATAAAAAATTGTGTGTTTTTGCTAAACCGGTTTAGTTGCAATGTTAAGCACGACATTTAACATTTTGAAATTGATTTTGCTAAACCGGTTTAATAAGTGTGATGGATGCAACAAAGTGGACCGCGTACGACGGTATTTAGGATCAAATCTGGCGGTGTAGATCGCGCTGGTATGGCAGGGCAGTCATCGCGCCTTTCGCCAGGGTTGCCAGGGCACCGCAGGTTTGCGCCAGAGCGAGCGTTGGCTCCAGGGCATTGATATCCGCCGGCATCCCGTTGGCAGCAAGGCTGGCAAGCAGTCCGGCGACAAACGCATCGCCCGCACCGGTGGTATCCACGCTGACAACCGGTTTAGCGCTGAAATGGATAAACTGCTGCTGGAATGCGGCGATGACGCCCGCTTTACCCTGAGTCACCAGCAGTAATTCAGGCTGATAACGCTCAGTGATGCTGGCGATCCCCTGCGCGATATCATTACTCCCGCTGATGAGTATCAGCTCTTCTTCGGACAGTTTCACCACGTTCGCCAGACGCAGGGCGCGGTCGAGACAGGCGTGCAACAGGTTCTGATCTTGCCAGAGATCCAGGCGGATATTAGGGTCAAAGCTCACCCGGCCACCGGCACGTTTGATGTTCTCCATAGCCGCGAAGGTAGCACTGCGGCTGGGCTCGGCGCTGAGCGCGATGGAGCAGATGTGCAACCACTGTCCGGCGGCAAACTGTGGCAGGTCTTCTTCAGCCAGGAACAGGTCAGCGCTGGGGCGTACCATAAAGGTAAAGGTGCGTTCACCTTGGTCATCAAGGTCGACCACCACAGTGGACGTGCGGTGATGATCGTCAAGATACATATGGCTGACGTCGACCTGCTCCTGTTGCAGGGTATGACGCATGTAGCGGCCAAACGGGTCACCGCCGACGCGGCCGATAAATCCGCTGTTGCCGCCAAGGCGGGCAACCCCTACCGCCACGTTAGCCGGCGCGCCTCCAGGGCACTGTAGCAAGCGCCCTTCACTCTCCGGTAGCAGGTCCACCACTGCGTCGCCCAGAACCCAAACTTTTGCTTTCATGCTAAAACCCTCCAAGGCTAAACTTAATTAAACCGGTTTAGCATATTAAATCACAGTGAATGAGTGGGGGAAAGTTCCAGCCGGAAAAGCACTGCTCAGGGCATAAAAACGTGAGCCGCCTTACGAAATAGAATTGATTCGACAGCTGTGAAGACTTACGTCCTGGACACAAATGGATCCTGGATAAATTACCATGCAACTTGATGAAATTATCATGTTTTATCTTATTTACAGATAAATCAAAGGGCTTTTAACACCACACTTCTTGGCATAATGGTTAAGTGTAGTAATGCTCGCTCTGGATGGGTTTGCTTCTATGCTGCGCAGGTATTTGTAAGAAATACCCATTCTACTGGCGAGTTGTTGTCGCATCAGGCCAGCGAAACTGCGCAATTTCATCAGCGTTTCTGGAGGGTTTCCTTTAAAACTTCATCGACAAAACCGCTTTTTACCGTAGATACAGTAAGTGCCTCTTCTCTGCCATTATCCCAGCATCCAAGGTTACCGGGTTCTGATGTAGTCTGCCGATATGCAAGAAATGCAACGGCATCATGCTGGTTATGATGCTGTTTAATCTTCATTGTCACATGGACTATTCAGGGAGCGACAAGCGCTCCCACATGAAAACAGAACCACTCGTTTCATTTACGTGCTTCCTCAAAAGTAATCTCATACCCAATACTTCTGATTTAGTAGGGTTCTGATCATATCATGCAGCTCGATTGCGCTCAATTTGACGGTTTTCATCTTTACACAATGCTCGGTTATGATACTTTGTGATAGGCATGACAAGATCTGGCCGTAATTTTTTAGAAGTGAGTTTGCCCGCCACTTCACGGGACAGCATACATCCGGATAAAACCGGTAACAGGAAAGGCTCCACGCTGCATACGGAGGAAACAGAATTAATGAATGATAAATTGCCGCCCTGCGCTGATACCAGGGTGGAACGTGTCCGTCTTAAAGATGGGGATTACTTTTTCCCTGCTGAACCCGCCATAAAAGCGGATTCTTTGCGGACAAAATCGCTCCTTCATCGTTTTAACCACACCGATCCTGCTCATATTGATTCCCGCCTGCTACTGATGAAAGAGTTGCTGCCTGAATGTGGGGAAGGGGTATCTGTCACCACGTCTTTCCACTGCAGCAGGGGGTATAACATTCGTAAGCGTCGTCTCAGCACCGTCTGGCAGATCCTGAAATTCCTGAGAGGATAGTGGACACCAAATATGGTGGACACTATCCATGAAATCATTAACCACAGTGCGTAAAAAAAGCCCTAATTATCCCGTTGAGTTCAAAATCAAAATGGTTGAACTCTCGCATCGACCAGATATCCGAGTCTTTGCGTTTGCCAGCGAGGATAAGGAGTACCAACCGTTACTCGATGATATTCTGGATGGTCCAATGGTTGGGCGTTTTGATACTGAGGAAGCCGGAAAGGCTTTGATCGATGGTGGATTGATTGAGCGTTTGATGTCAACTATCATGCCCTTTATCACTTCAGAGGCCCCTCTACCCGATACGCATCTACGTCGGGAAACAACCTGGTATTATCCACTGGAAGCTATTCGCGAAACTGTTGTAAATGCACTGGCTCATCGTGACTGGACACGCTTTGTTGAGATAGAGATTGGCTTGTATAGCAATCGATTTGAAGTTATTAGCCCAGGGGCGCTGAATAATTCGATGTCGATTGAAAAGATGGTTACAGGTCAGCGATCACCACGTAATACGATTATCATGGAAGTCTTACGTGATTATGGTTACGTTGATTTCAGGGGGATGGGAGTCAGGACAAAGATTATTCCACTAACACAGGCCATGAGTGGCCAACTCCCTGAGTTTACTGCAACAGATGATTACTTGAAAACAATACTTTATCGCTCACCATCTTCTTGATATATAAGGTCTGGCCTTTCCATCCATAAGAAAGGCCATTGCTGTAAAAAATAAATTACCCGCGACTGCAGCCGAAGCTACGGTCGCCATCTCCATATGCTTTTGTATCGAGTTTAGCTAGGTAGTCGAAGCGATTCAGTAATTTATTGTATTCTCCTTCAAAGTTAAAATCATTGACGTCTAAAATATAACGACAATTTTCAGGGTAGTGAACCAATCCCGGATAATCATCCAGTTCCAATCCCAGTGCGCTATACCATGCTCTTACAATCATCATCCTTAAATATCTTTCAGCCTCATAATCACCTAAATGTTAATAAGCATCTTAAATAAAAAAAATACCAAGGTGAAAGTGACAA
>NZ_JBFWLF010000185.1:0-9253 GCF_050252275.1 Citrobacter sp.
TGTCGCCGCCAAGCAACGTTTTCACCAGACGACCATGCTGGGTCACGAGAGTGGCCTGATCCTGCGTCACCCATTTCTGCTGCCCGTTCTCTGCGAAAGCGAGCACCACAAACAGCTGCGGCCCGCCGTTGAGCTGCATGTACTGGCTGGCGTAGGGCATGTTTTGGATATCATCGTCCGTTAGCTGGACGCCGGGCGTGCCAAACAGACTGTCCCACAGTGAGTTGCCCAGCTGCTTTGTGGTGGCTGAGCAGGCCTGTAACAGCAGGCAAAGTAATATGAGCGCAGGTCGCTTCACGACTCTTCTCCAGAGGGGCAAAATAACCACACCGAAGTGTGGTTAGAGTTAAACGTACCGGTGTTACTGGGTACTGGTGGTGGTTGTGGTGGTGGTCCCGGTATTGGAACCGTCACCGCCGCCGGTTGCCGCCAGAGCGACACCCACCGCCGAACTTACGGTGCTCACGCTGGATGCCGAGGAGCTACCCGCCGACACCGACGTTGCTGCCGAGCCTGCTGCTTCACCCACCTGAACGGGGGCTGCATAGACAGAACTCGCCGCAAGCGCAGATATGGCAAAAATGCCATACAGAACTTTTTTCATAACAATTTCCCTTCATTGAATGAATGGAGATTTGCCCAAAAGCGTTTCGGGCGGGATCGAGTATACACAACTAAAGCATGCGAATTACGGTAGGGGGAAATAGCGGAATGGTTTTAGGATAATTGGACTTTTGTTGAATTATTTACTTTAATTAAAATAATAATAAATATTAAAAACAACGAGTTATGATTAAAACCTGACATCTGAACGATCCGTATTATCCTAAAATAACACGGCGTTATTTTCAGGTTATTTATTATTTTAGGATTATACTCAATATAGAACGGTGGAGAACAACACGGACAACCGGAATTATCTTATAAAAAAAGCCGATAATAATATCGGCTGATTTCATTATTAATTTGCCGGATAAGGCATTCGCCGCCATCCGGCACGCTGGCAGATTAACGCCAGGCTTTATAACGGTTAATCAATCCGTTAGTCGAGCTGTCGTGGCTTTCGATCGCCTTATCATCTTTCAGCTCCGGCAGAATACGGTTTGCCAGCTGTTTACCCAGCTCAACGCCCCACTGGTCGAAGGTAAAGATGTTCAGGATGATGCCCTGTGTAAAGATTTTGTGCTCATACAGGGCGATCAGCGCCCCCAGGCTGAACGGGGTGATTTCACGCAGCAGGATGGAGTTAGTCGGGCGGTTGCCCTCAAACACTTTGAACGGTACCACGTGTTCCAGCGTGGCCGGATCTTTACCCTGGTCACGGTATTCCTGCTCCACCACTTCGCGGGATTTCCCGAACGCCAGCGCTTCAGTCTGGGCGAAGAAGTTAGACAGCAGCTTCGGATGGTGATCGGACAGCGGGTTATGGGTAATCGCCGGGGCGATAAAGTCACAAGGCACCATTTTGGTTCCCTGATGAATCAACTGGTAGAACGCGTGCTGACCGTTGGTTCCCGGCTCACCCCAGATGATCGGCCCCGTCTGGTAATCCACCGGGTTGCCGTTACGGTCAACATATTTCCCGTTGGACTCCATATTGCCCTGCTGGAAGTAGGCCGCGAAACGATGCATATACTGGTCGTACGGCAGGATGGCTTCGGTTTCAGCACCGAAGAAATTGTTGTACCAGATGCCGATCAGCGCCAGCAGCACCGGCAGGTTGCTCTCCAGAGGCGTGGTCGAGAAGTGCTTATCCATCGCATGCGCGCCGGACAGCAGTTGCACAAAGTTGTCGTAGCCGACAGACAGGATGATCGACAGACCAATCGCTGACCACAGAGAATAACGACCGCCCACCCAGTCCCAGAACTCGAACATGTTGGCGGTATCAATACCGAACTCACCAACCGCTTTCGCATTGGTAGACAGTGCAGCGAAGTGTTTCGCAACGTGTTTTTCATCACCGGCGGTTTTCAGGAACCAGTCACGCGCGCTGAGGGCGTTGGTCATGGTTTCCTGCGTGGTGAAGGTCTTGGACGCCACGAGGAACAGGGTAGTTTCCGGATTCACTTTCTTCAGCACTTCGGCGATATGGGTACCGTCGACGTTAGAAACAAAGTGCATATTCAGGTGATTTTTGTATGGGCGCAGCGCTTCGGTCACCATGAACGGGCCGAGGTCGGAGCCGCCAATACCGATGTTGACCACGTCGGTGATCGCTTTACCGGTATAACCTTTCCACTGACCCGAAATAATGGCTTCGGAGAAAGATTTCATCTTCTCCAGCACCGCGTTGACTTCCGGCATCACATCTTTGCCGTCAACCATAATCGGGGTATTGCTACGGTTACGCAACGCCACATGCAACACGGCACGATCTTCCGTACGGTTGATTTTCTCGCCGGAGAACATGGACTTGATGGCGCCCGCCAGATCGGTCTCTTTCGCCAGATCCTGCAGTTTCGCCAGCGTCTCTTCGGTGATGCGGTTTTTGGAGTAATCCACCAGCATCAGATCGTCAAACGTTGCGGAGAATTTGCTGAAGCGATCGTTATCCTTCGCGAACAGATCCGCGAGGGTAACGTCCTTCATGTCGTCAAAGTGTTTTTGTAGTGCCTGCCAGGCAGAGGTCTGCGTTGGATTGATGTTTTTCATTAGCAATACTCTTCTGATTTGAGAATTGTGACTGAGATCGATTGTAACGCCAGTCACAGAAAAGTGTGATTGTTTTAGTGCCGTTGCCCTGGCTTCGGTCAAATACAGTGAAAAAACCGCGTTGTTATAAGTACGGTTACTCAGCCACTTGCCAGCATGAAAAATCCGCATAATCCCGGCGTTGACAGTGTCGTCTGCACATTTTATTTATAAATACGGTATTTGCGCCTGCACCGGTTTCTGTTCTGCCTTTGTGCCCAGGTCGCTTTCTCACTCCCTGACACGAGGTTGTTATGACAGAAATCGTTGTTTCCAAATTTGGCGGTACCAGCGTCGCTGATTTTGATGCCATGAACCGCAGCGTCGACGTGGTGCTTTCCGATGCAAACGTGCGCGTAGTGGTGCTCTCAGCTTCTGCTGGCATCACCAATCTGCTGGTGGCGCTGGCAGAAGGACTGGAACCACAGGCTCGCTTTGAGAAGCTCGACGCCATCCGCAAAATTCAGTTCGATATCCTGGAGCGTCTGCGTTATCCCAACGTCATTCGTGAAGAGATTGAACGCCTGCTGGAAAATATCACCACGCTGGCGGAAGCGGCCTCATTAGCCACCTCCCCGGCACTGACGGATGAACTGGTCAGCCACGGCGAACTGATGTCCACCCTGCTGTTTGTTGAGATCCTGCGTGAGCGTAACGTTCAGGCGCAGTGGTTTGATGTGCGTAAAGTGATGCGAACCAACGATCGCTTTGGCCGTGCCGAACCTGACGTAGCGGCGCTGGCGGAGCTGGCGACATTGCAACTGACCCCACGTCTGAGCGAAGGGCTGGTGATCACGCAAGGGTTCATCGGCAGCGAAGGCAAAGGGCGTACCACCACACTCGGACGCGGCGGCAGCGACTACACGGCCGCCCTGTTGGCCGAAGCGCTGCATGCGGCGCGTGTCGATATCTGGACGGATGTTCCGGGCATCTATACCACCGATCCTCGCGTGGTGCCTGCCGCCCAGCGTATCGATGAAATCGCCTTTGAAGAGGCGGCGGAAATGGCTACCTTCGGCGCGAAAGTGCTGCATCCGGCTACCCTGCTGCCTGCGGTGCGCAGCGATATCCCGGTCTTCGTTGGCTCCAGTAAAGATCCGAAAGCGGGCGGCACGCTGGTTTGTAACAAAACGCAGAATCCACCGCTGTTCCGCGCGCTGGCGCTGCGTCGTAAGCAGACGCTGCTGACCCTGCACAGCCTGAATATGCTGCACTCGCGCGGTTTCCTGGCTGAAGTGTTCGGCATTCTGGCGCGCCATAATATCTCCGTAGATTTGATCACCACCTCTGAAGTGAGCGTGGCGCTGACGCTGGACACCACCGGTTCCACCTCCACCGGCGATACGCTGCTGACGCAGTCGCTGCTAATGGAACTGTCGGCCTTATGTCGGGTGGAAGTGGAAGAAGGTCTCGCGCTGGTCGCGTTGATTGGTAACGATCTGTCGAAAGCCTGCGGTGTCGGCAAAGAGGTGTTCGGCGTACTGGAACCGTTCAATATCCGCATGATTTGCTATGGTGCCTCCAGCCATAACCTCTGTTTCCTGGTGCCTGGCACCGAAGCAGAACAGGTGGTACAGAAGCTGCACCATAATTTGTTTGAGTAAGACAGGCCTGAATGCCGGATGGCGATGAAACGCCTTATCCGGCATTCAGGCCAGTCGGTGTCGGCCCGATAAGCGTGAGCATCATCGGGCAACACGGTCATGACATCACCGTCTCGTAAAGCAGTCGATCCAGTGCCTTCACGTCGCCTTCGCGGCTATCCGGTAACGTTGGCGGGATTTCGCCTCGCGCCAGTTCGGCGTGGATAAACGCATGCAGCAGCGGACGACGCGGACCATACTCCGCCTCCCCAGCCCGCTGTTTGCGCACCAGCAGTTCATCTATTTCCTGACGTAACGGCGCATCCAGATCGCTTCCCGCCAGCAGTTCGGCAAACCGCATGGGCGGAACGCCTTTTCCTGCTTCAACCCAACGCACCGCCAACAGCGGACGCAGGACGTAGAAGTACTTTTTCAGACGCACCGTTTCCCCCTGCAAGTAGCCGCGAAAGTTTTTTCGCGCCATCGAGTAGTAGTGCCAGCGCGCACGAAGCGGAGAGAACCACTGCGGTATCATCGCGTTAAGCGCACTGACCGTAGCATCATCCTGCTGATAAACCACCGGGGAATCCAGCCACTCGATCAGCGTTGGGTTAGCGCCCTTCAGCAGACCCAGCGCTTTACGCCACTCCCAGCCGCACACATCCAGCTCATCGTCGATTGGCAGCTCGATCACGTCACGCGGCGCATCAACCCGCAGATACCACTCCGGCGGATGAACATACAAAAACCGCACATCGTAATCGCTATCCGGCGAGGCAAATCCCCAGCCACGACTCCCCGATTCGCAGGCATACAGCACCCTGACACCGTAGCGGGTTTCTATCTCTTTGAGCTGCCGCATGACCCGTTCGCACATTGCGGCACTCACTGCATTTTTGGTCATCTTCTTTTATCCTTTTACACATACCACCTGCCGCAACGTATGCACGATCTCCACCAGCGAAGACTGCGCCGCCATCACGGCATCAATGTCTTTGTAGGCCAGCGGAATTTCATCAATCACCTCGCTGTCTTTACGGCATTCAACGTGGGCCGTCGCGCGGATCTGATCCGCTACGGTAAAGCGTTTTTTAGCCGCCGTTCGGCTCATGGTTCTTCCCGCACCATGACTGCAGGAACAGAAGCTCTCTTCATTTCCCAACCCACGCACAATGAAGCTTTTCGCCCCCATCGATCCGGGGATGATCCCCATCTGGCCTTTTTGTGCGGAAACGGCACCTTTACGCGTTACCAGCACCTCTTCACCAAAATGACGCTCTTTTTGCACGTAGTTATGGTGGCAATTCACTGCTTCTTGTTGCGTGATAAACGGTTTACTCACGCTACGCGACAGCGCGGCCAGCACGCGGGACATCATGACCTCCCGGTTTTGTCGGGCAAAATCCTGCGCCCATTCCACCGCTTCAATGTAGTCGTTGTAGTGCCGACTCCCTTCCTGGAAATACGCCAGGTTTCGGTCAGGCAAATTCGCGATATGTTGTTGCATATCCTGCTGCGCCAGCGTGATAAAGACGTTGCCGATGGCATTCCCCACACCACGCGAACCACTGTGCAACATCACCCAGACGCGCTGCTGCTCATCCAGACACACTTCAATGAAGTGATTACCGGTTCCCAACGTTCCGAGATGCTTATAGTTATTGGTTTTCAGCAGCGAGGGATACTTGTCAGTCAGGCGCGTAAAGCGCGGTGCCAATGTCCCCCAGTGAGTACTCACCTCCTCTGGCGGCGTGTCCCACGCCCCTTTATCGCGACGGGATCGCGTATTGGTTCGCCCGTGGGGAACGGCCTGCTCAATCGCGCTCCGCAACCCGCTGAGGTTATCCGGCAGATCGCCAGCCAGCAGCGAGGTACGTACCGCAATCATCCCACAGCCGATGTCCACCCCCACTGCTGCCGGAATAATCGCTCCTTTGGTCGGGATCACGCTGCCAATCGTTGACCCTTTCCCCAGATGCACATCCGGCATGACCGCCAGGTGTTTAAAAATAAATGGCATCTTCGCCGTGTTCAGCAGTTGCTGGCGTGCCTCGGGTTCCACCGGGACGCCGTGCGTCCACATTTTCACCGGCGCCGCGTTCTGCGACGTCAACAGCGCATAGTCGTGATGTGCCATGTTTCTTATCCTTTAATGTTCACTAAGCCGTGCAGAACCTGGTCCAGGCCACCGAATACCGAGATTTTATCGATACGCTCTGCCACTCTTTCGAGGGTTTCCAGCTCTTTTAAACGCAAAGCCACCGGGTTGTTTTCCATCACTTTCGCCGTATTCAACAACGAACGCGTCGCTGCCGTTTCTTCACGACGGCGGATCACGTTGGCCTGCGCCGATTTTTCCGCTTCAACCAGACGGGACAGAATCGTTTTCATATCCCCCGGCAACACAATGTCCTTCACACCCAGCGACGCCACGTCGATACCATATGGCGCCATCCGGTCTTTCACCTGTGCGCTGACCACCTCATCAATTACCTGTTTATCTTCCAGCAGCTCATCAAGCGTGCGCGTCCCGACGGCCTCCCGCAGCGCAAACTGCAGTTCGCGGTACAGATGATCGAGCGGTTTAGTGAGCTGTGCAAACGCCAGCAACACATCGCGGTAACGCCAGTTCGCTGCCAGATTCAAGCGCAGGTTGACCTTATCTTTGGTCAAAATTTCCTGACCGCCCACTTCCAGCACCTGCAAACGGGTATCCACCACTTCAGCGTCAACCAGATGATTCACTTTCCAGTACGCCGTCAGACCCGGCGGCAGCAGTGCCTGCGTCTCGCCATCAATTTTCAACACTCCGGCGTGCCAGGCAGGCACCTGTACGGTAAGCATCGCTTCACGACCTTTTACCGCGCCGCTACGTCGCGGTTGCAGAACCGCATTCATGACCTCAGCAGGCACCTGAACCTGACGCGTATCCATCCGTACCAGTTTCAACGCCTCGTCGGCCCGCCAGTACAAACGGCGCGTTGACGGAGGCAGGATCTCCTGCAACACCTCATTCATGTATAACGCGCCCGCTTCACTGTCGTTAAGATCAACGGCCAGGGCATAACGTGATACCCAGTCTGGTTGAAAGCGGCGTAAATAATTCGCCAGCGCTTCCGGCACTTCGCTGCCGTCCAGATTAACCACCAGCACCTCTGGCGTGTTGAACCACGGCAGACGGTGTTCACCCGCCTCCAGAACCTGATAGTAGTCGCCGTTTTTGGCTAACAGACCTAATTGTCCTTTACGAATAGTGATTTTCTTCGTCATTTTTCTCTTTTCCTTATCAAGTCAGGTGCGGGTGCGGAGGCGAGGCCACAGGGGAATTCCCTTTTGCCTGCGGCGCGGCATCGTGACCGGCGACCTGTTTTGGGGCCTGTTAACTGCGCAGTGCCCGTTTTTATTTCTATGATTAACAACCAGTTTCATTGGGAGAATGAATCGGGAATCGAACCCATTGTTCAGGTGTCATCGGTTGACGGAACACTTCCGGAATACAGCCTCAGCCGTTCCTGACGTGCCGGCGGGGTTTAACCCCCTGCGCTTTCAACGTGTTGACGAGAGAGTTATTGCCAGAAGCGTGCCAGAACGAAAAAAAGACGAAATTATTTTTTACTTTATTGATTAATAAGTAATTAATTTTCATCACCAAAAATGATGATTGCAGACGTCTCGCCTGTTTTTTATCCTTACCTATCGAACTTTATCTTTTTGGATAAACATGAAAAAGCGACGGGTGGTGATTGGTGTACTGGGCACGGTGCTGGATAAACGCGGCAAACGGGCAAACCGGTTAAAGAAATGGCGGCCCACGGTCGGACTGTGCCAACAGCCGGATTTCCCGGTCGATCGGCTGGAGCTTATCCACCAGCCACGCGATGCCGGGATGTGTCAGCAGTTAGCGGAAGATATTAGCCTGCTCTCACCACATACTGAGGTTCGTCCACATGCCATCCCCATTACCGATCCCTGGGATTTCGAAGAGGTCTACGCCGCGTTCCTCGACTTTGCCACTCATTACACCTTCGATACCGAGAATGAAGAGTATCTGGTGCACATCACTACCGGCACTCATGTGGCGCAAATTTGCTGGTTCCTGCTGACGGAAGCCCGCTATCTGCCCGCCAGCCTTCTGCAAACCGGACCCGCACTGAAGGGCGCTCCGCAGGAGGATGTTGCCGCTGGCACCTGCTCGGTGATCGATCTTGATTTAAGCCGCTATGCCACACTCACCAGTCGCTTTCAGCGTGAGCAGCAGCAATCGATCTCCTTCCTCAAAGGCGGTATCGAGACGCGCAATGCCACGTTCAATAAACTGATTGACCGTATTGAGCGCGTTGCCTTGCGCTCTGGCGATCCTATCCTGCTCACCGGCCCCACCGGTGCGGGGAAATCCTTCCTCGCAAAACGAATTTTTCAGCTTCGTCAGTCACGGCATCTGGTGGGTGGAAAACTGGTGGCAGTGAACTGCGCGACGCTGCGCGGCGATAACGCCATGTCGACGCTGTTTGGTCATGTGAAAGGTGCGTTTACGGGCGCACTGTCGTCACGAACGGGACTGTTACGTGAAGCCGACGGCGGGGTGCTGTTTCTGGATGAGATCGCGGAACTGGGGCTGGATGAACAGGCCATGCTACTGAAAGCGATCGAGGAGAAAACCTTCTTCCCGTTTGGCTCAGATAAAGAGGTGTACAGCGATTTCCAGTTGATAGCCGGAACCCATCGCGATATGCCGCAGTGGGTCGCCGAAGGGCGTTTTCGCGAAGATCTCTACGCACGGATAAACATGTGGCGCTTTGCCCTGCCCGGCCTTGCACAGCGGCGTGAAGACATCGCCCCTAACGTGGAGTATGAGCTGCAACGCTTCTCCCGCAGCCGACAGAATCAGATTCGTTTTGATAAGGAGGCGCGTGAACGCTATCTGGCGTTTGCCTGTTCACCTCAGGCGCAGTGGCGTGGCAATTTCCGCGAACTGA
>NZ_JBFWLF010000186.1:0-9214 GCF_050252275.1 Citrobacter sp.
CCGTGATTCTGCGTCACGTAAAACTGCATTTCTGTGAGGTTTTTTTTCAAATCGTCAGGGTTACGTTGGTTCGACATATGCTTACTTCTCGCTGTAGAAACAGACATCTTTTAACCCGGATTCTAAAAAAAAATTAACACCCTTGCGTGCACTTTTGATCTAAACTTATGTGTCGCGAAAAGGCGGTCAGGCAATTGTGATCATGCTCACATATTTATCCTGCGAGGCCTTTAAAATTCCGGGCGCAGCCCCCATGTGGTTGCTAGCTCAAAGGGAAAGTGAGGCGAGTCAGTCGCACAAACGTTAGTCACAGGATTGATTTGTCGCAATGATTGACACGATTCCGCTTGACGCTGCGTAAGGTTTTTGTAATTTTACAGGCAACCTTTTATTCACTAACAAATAGCTGGTGGAATATATGACTATCAAAGTAGGTATCAACGGTTTTGGCCGTATCGGTCGCATTGTTTTCCGTGCTGCTCAGAAACGTTCTGACATCGAGATCGTTGCAATCAACGACCTGTTAGACGCTGATTACATGGCTTACATGCTGAAATATGACTCCACTCACGGCCGTTTCGACGGTACCGTTGAAGTGAAAGACGGTCATCTGATCGTTAACGGTAAAAAAATCCGTGTTACCGCTGAACGCGATCCGGCTAACCTGAAATGGGACGAAGTTGGTGTTGACGTAGTAGCTGAAGCGACCGGTATCTTCCTGACCGACGAGACTGCTCGTAAGCACATCACTGCTGGCGCGAAAAAAGTCGTACTGACTGGTCCGTCCAAAGATAACACCCCGATGTTTGTTAAAGGCGCTAACTTTGACAAATATGCTGGCCAGGACATCGTTTCCAACGCATCCTGCACCACCAACTGCCTGGCTCCGCTGGCTAAAGTCATCAACGACAACTTCGGCATCATCGAAGGTCTGATGACCACTGTTCACGCAACCACCGCTACTCAGAAAACCGTTGATGGCCCGTCTCACAAAGACTGGCGTGGCGGCCGTGGCGCGGCTCAGAACATCATCCCGTCCTCTACCGGTGCAGCTAAAGCTGTAGGTAAAGTACTGCCAGAACTGAATGGCAAACTGACTGGTATGGCGTTCCGTGTTCCGACTCCGAACGTATCCGTTGTTGACCTGACCGTTCGTCTGGAAAAAGCGGCTTCTTATGAAGACATTAAGAAAGCCATCAAAGCAGCTTCCGAAGGCCCGATGAAAGGCGTTCTGGGTTACACCGAAGACGACGTTGTATCTACCGATTTCAACGGCGAAGTTTGCACTTCCGTGTTCGATGCTAAAGCGGGTATCGCTCTGAACGACAACTTCGTGAAACTGGTCTCCTGGTACGACAACGAAACCGGTTATTCCAACAAAGTTCTGGACCTGATCGCTCACATCTCCAAATAAGTTGAGATGAGAAACTGATCCAAAAAGGCGACTTCGGTCGCCTTTTTTTATGGCTTTCGCTACGGTTGAATCAAGGATTGCATCATGATTAATAAAATTTTTGCACTTCCAGTCATTGAGCATATTACCCCTGTCCTCTCCCGCCGTCAGCTTGACGAGCTGGACCTGATCGTCGTCGACCACCCGCAGGTAAAAGCGTCTTTTGCGTTACAGGGCGCGCACCTGCTCTCCTGGAAACCAGCCGGAGAAGAAGAGGTTCTGTGGTTGAGCAACAACACTCCGTTTAAAAATGGCATCGCGCTGCGCGGCGGCGTGCCGATTTGCTGGCCGTGGTTTGGTCCGGCGGCACAGCAAGGACTGCCTTCTCACGGCTTTGCCCGTAACCTGCCGTGGACGCTGAAAGCGCATAATGAAGACGACAACGGCGCAGTGCTGACGTTTGAACTGCAAAGCACTGAAGAGACACTGAAACTGTGGCCACATGATTTCACCCTGCTGGCGCGCTTTAAAGTAGGCAAAACCTGCGAGATTGAGCTTGAAGCGCACGGTGAATTTGAAACGACCTCTGCGCTGCATACCTATTTCAACGTTGGCGATATCGCGACGGTGAAAGTCAGCGGCCTGGGCGATCGTTTCATCGATAAAGTGAATAATGCGAAAGAAGACGTCCTGACTGATGGCGTACAGGCGTTCCCGGATCGTACTGACCGTGTCTATCTGAACCCGGAAGCCTGCAGCGTGATTCACGATGCCGCACTGAATCGTAACATCGACGTTGTACATCATCACCATCTCAATGTGGTCGGCTGGAACCCTGGCCCGGCGCTGTCTGTGAGCATGGGCGATATGCCGGATGATGGCTATAAAACCTTTGTGTGCGTAGAAACGGCGTATGCCACCGCCGCACAGAAGACCACCGAAGAAAAACCTTCTCGCCTGGCGCAAACCATTCGCGTTGCGAAGCGCTAAGCATGATTGTGGTTGAGACGTCACAGGCCTGACAGGTCGTCATCTGGCATTGTTTGCGGGATGGCGATGCCAGCGCATCTTATCCGGCCAACGAGTCAAAACCGAACCTCATCAGACCATATCCAGCGCCGTTTTGCCTCTCGGCGCGGGATACGCCTTATCCAGCGCGGCGAGTTCCTGAGCGGAAAGCGTAATGCTCAGCGCCGCCGCATTTTGCTGTACATGCTCCACGCTTGCCGCTTTTGGAATCGCTATCACTCCGTGATGACTGATGACCCACGCCAGCAGGATCTGCGCAGTTGATGCATCGTGCGCATGCGCAATCTCATTGACCACCGGATGATTCAATAAACCGCTGCGTAAACGTCCGGCCTGCGCCAACGGGCTGTAAGCCATTACGGGAAGCTGATGTTGCTGACACCACGGTAATAAATCGTATTCAATGCCGCGTGAAGCCAGATGATACAGCACCTGATTGGTCGCACACTGCCTGCCGCCCGGAATCTGCCACAGCGCCTGCATATCGTCGACGTCAAGATTGGACACTCCCCAGCGACGAATTTTACCCTGAGCCATCAGGGTTTCCATCGACTTGACCGTCTCGGCGAAGGAGAAGTTGCCTGACCAGTGCAATAAATAGAGATCCAGATAGTCGGTTTTCAGACGACGCAGACTGGCCTCACAGGCGGCAATCGCTTTTTGCCCACCCGCGTTCCATGGGTAAACCTTCGACACCAGGAACACGTGTTCACGCAGTCCGTTGAGCGCCTCACCGACCACCTCTTCCGCTCCGCCATCGGCATACATTTCAGCGGTATCGATGAGCGTTAGCCCCAGATCCACGCCCGCGCGAAGTGCAGACACTTCCGCCCGGCGGTGACCGGCATTTTCACCCATGTACCATGTCCCCTGCCCGATCGCAGGTAGAACAACTCCACCAGCGAAGACAACCTGTTTATCTGTCATCATGTTCTCCTTAGTTGTGCACCACCGTAATGCAAAACAGGGCGCAAGTGCCCTGTTTTGATGCACAGATTGCACTCTCAGGGCTCAGTTAAAACTTAGGCATATTCACACTTCCAGGGAAGCGCAATTTATGTTGGACAATATTTTTCAGGAGCATCCCCATAATACCACCCGGCACAAAATGACTAACCCTGCTAATTAATAAAGGTGTCTATTGGTTATTCCACATGTTTACTATGGATAATACTTTATGGGATGGAATACCAGGAATGCTGGAAACTGGGCAAAAAACCACGCCGAACCGGGTCCAACCAATAACTGCGCAACATACGTGCGTAGAGCAATTCAGGCGGGCGGAGTTATTGTGACCAATACACATAATGCTAAAGATGACGGCTCGATACTGGAGGCGGCTGGCTTTAGAAAAATTGCACCGACACACGACGTTGGCGTTATCCAGCCATAAAAAGGCGGACATGCCGCTGGCCACATGGCGATATTCGATGGTCAGGACTGGTACTCTGACTTCAAACAAAGGGACTTCTGGGGAGGACCTGGCTATCGCTCATCGAAACCGCCTTATCAAATGTACAGGAAAAAGTAATGCGCCTCTTTTTTGTCGTATCCATGGTGTATTTACTCGCGTCCTGCGTTTCAGGAGGCGATGATGCCGAAAAACGCGTAGCTGATTTTTATCGCTACTATTTACCTGTTTTTGCCAATAGCCCCGGCAAAATAAAGCCAGATCCTGAGAAAATGCATGATTACGTCTCCCGCGAAACGTTAATTCAACTTGATGTTATTTCACATATTTATGAACAAGAAATCATCGACACTGACTATTATACGTACGCGCAGGACTATTCGGTCGACTGGATCCCTTTATTGAAGGTGGGCAAAGCACAAGACGTTGACGGTAGTCAATACGTTACGGTTTGGCTTGGATGCGAAAACGACAGAACCTATCAGATAGGTGTCTACCTGAAGAAAGAAGACAGGAGATGGAAAATCTACAGAGTCAAAAACGTCACCGATGGCTATGAGCACTTTATTTTTGACAGGCAGGCTATTGAAAAAGCAAAGCGACATGCCAAAGAGGTCGAATGACTCAGTGACAAAAAAGCCCGCACTGCGGGCTTTGTGGCTTTTGTCGATCGCACTATGATAATGCACAATCAGAACTTATAGGTGATCCCGGTTGAAATCAGGCCAGTCCAGGATTTATCCACCATCGGGCTGTCGGTAATTTCATCAGACAGACGGGTGTAGCGTGCGGTACCGTAAACGCTCCAGTCACCGAGGAAGTTGTAGTTCGCGCTCAGTTCCAGGTACGGATTCCAGCTATCGTCCGGGTTGTAACCCCGCATACCACTGCGTGAGGATTCTTTACGTGACACGCCGTAGTAGTAGTCGTTCTGATTTTCACTGTTCCACTCCACACCGATACCCGGCGTCAGGGTCAGGCCGCCGTTGGTATAGCGGTACAGCCAGGCCAGATCCCAGACGATGCCGTTACTGTTGTCCAGCGTATCCCCGGCGAGCGTGGTACGCAGGAAACCATATTCGGTATGGTGAGAGTATGATAAGCCCGCCATCATGGTGCTCTTACGCTTATCAAGACGACGCATCTGACGATCGTCGCTGTCACCCGGTTTGAAATACATCGGGGACCAGTAAGCGGTGATCGACAATTTGTCGGCGGCGTCGTTCCACAGGTAGTACCCACCACCCAGACCACGGAACCAGAAGTTATCGCCTTCGTAATTAATCACCGGAACCGGATAAACATCCGCGTCGTAATCTTTATATGGGTGTTCAACCACACCAACGCCAGCGCCAAGCGTCAGGTTGCTTTCAGCATGCACCACGGTAGCAGACGATGCGATTAACACGCCAAGTGCCAGAAGTTTGAGTTTGGTCACAATCCATCTTTCCTTTTTCAAATGTTCAGCGGCAAAAGTGTAACCGCCAATACGTTACAACCCAACCATTTTACAAATTAATGAAAGAATGTAACCGTCTAATTTTGCAGGCTGAGATGACACTTGGCTTACAGTGCGGTGAAAACGGTGTGATCTTCCACTGCATTATTTACATTTGCTATGCACTTTTTGCGGATGAGTTATTGATATGCCATTGAAAATCATTTGCGGGTGCATGCAAGTTTTGCAAATGCCATCTACGCTTTAGTTTAGAAGTTGTATCGCCGGGCACGTTGGTCTCACGCGGTGAAAGCTGGCATGAGAGTTGCTGTTTTTTTGATACGAGACAGTAAATGACGTCGTTCAGTCTACCTCTTCCGGGAGCCTCTACTATTCATATGAACGGCTCTTAACCTGTGCTAAAAAACGAAAGGACGGCATATCATGAATATATTCGATCACTATCGCCAGCGTTATGAAGCTGCCAAGGACGAAGAGTTCACACTGCAGGAGTTTCTTACCACTTGTCGGCAAGATCGCAGTGCTTATGCCAACGCGGCAGAACGGCTATTGATGGCTATTGGTGAGCCCGTCATGGTCGACACTGCCCAGGAACCCCGACTTTCTCGCCTCTTCTCGAACCGGGTCATTGCACGTTACCCGGCATTTGAAGAGTTTTACGGCATGGAAGACGCGATCGAACAGATTGTCTCTTATCTGAAACACGCGGCTCAGGGGCTGGAAGAGAAGAAACAGATCCTGTATCTGTTGGGGCCTGTAGGGGGCGGGAAGTCATCGCTTGCCGAACGACTGAAATCGTTGATGCAGCGTGTCCCGATTTATGTGCTGAGCGCCAACGGTGAACGCAGCCCGGTGAACGATCATCCGTTGTGCCTGTTTAATCCGCAAGAAGATACCCAGATTCTGGAAAAAGAGTACGGCATTCCGCGCCGTTATCTCGGCACCATTATGTCACCGTGGGCGGCCAAACGCCTGCATGAGTTTGGTGGAGATATCACCAAATTCCGCGTGGTGAAAGTGTGGCCGTCGATTCTTGCGCAAATCGCGATTGCCAAAACGGAACCGGGCGATGAGAACAACCAGGACATTTCCGCGCTGGTCGGGAAAGTGGATATTCGTAAACTCGAACACCACGCACAAAACGATCCGGACGCGTATGGCTATTCCGGCGCATTGTGCCGGGCCAACCAGGGGATCATGGAATTCGTCGAGATGTTCAAAGCACCGATTAAAGTGCTGCATCCGCTGCTGACCGCCACTCAGGAAGGTAACTACAACGGCACTGAGGGGATCTCCGCCCTGCCGTTTAACGGCATCATTCTCGCCCACTCGAACGAATCGGAATGGGTGACGTTCCGTAACAACAAAAACAACGAAGCCTTCCTCGACCGTGTTTACATCGTGAAGGTACCGTACTGCTTACGCATTTCCGAAGAGATTAAAATCTACGAGAAATTGCTCAACCACAGCGAACTGACGCATGCGCCGTGCGCGCCGGGAACGCTGGAAACGCTGGCACGTTTCTCGATTCTCTCCCGCCTGAAAGATCCGGAAAACTCGAGTATCTACTCGAAAATGCGCGTCTATGATGGTGAGAGTCTGAAAGATACCGATCCGAAAGCGAAGTCGTATCAGGAATACCGCGACTACTCCGGCGTCGATGAAGGGATGAATGGTCTGTCGACCCGTTTCGCGTTTAAAATTCTCTCGCGCGTCTTTAACTTTGATCATGTCGAAGTCGCTGCGAACCCGGTTCATCTGTTCTATGTACTGGAACAGCAGATCGAGCGCGAACAGTTCCCGCAGGAGCAAGCTGAGCGTTATCTCGAGTTCCTGAAAGGCTATCTGATCCCGAAATACGCCGAGTTTATTGGTAAAGAGATCCAGACCGCCTATCTCGAGTCCTACTCGGAATACGGACAGAATATTTTCGACCGTTATGTCACGTATGCCGACTTCTGGATTCAGGATCAGGAATACCGCGATCCGGATACCGGTCAGTTGTTTGACCGTGAATCGCTGAACGCGGAGCTGGAGAAAATTGAGAAACCGGCGGGGATCAGCAACCCGAAAGATTTCCGTAATGAAATCGTCAACTTTGTGCTGCGTGCGAGAGCGAACAACAGCGGACGAAATCCGAACTGGACCAGCTATGAAAAACTGCGCACGGTCATTGAGAAGAAAATGTTCTCCAATACCGAAGAGTTGCTGCCGGTCATTTCGTTCAATGCCAAAACCTCGACCGATGAGCAGAAGAAACACGACGACTTTGTCGACCGGATGATGGAAAAAGGCTACACCCGTAAACAGGTGCGTTTACTGTGCGAATGGTATCTGCGCGTACGTAAATCGTCTTAACAGCATAAATGACCCGGAAGATTTTCTCCGTTTACCGGGCAAATAGTTCGTTTGTACGCGAAATCATTCAAGGTGTATCAAGGCGGCAAATGAGTGAATCCCCAGGAGCGTACATAAGTACGTGACTGGGGTGAGCGAATGCAGCCAACGCCGGGATAACGTGAAGGATGAAGCGTAAAGTTGGCAAATGCAGTACGGGGGGCATATGACCTGGTTCATTGACCGACGACTTAACGGCAAAAATAAGAGCACGGTTAACCGCCAGCGCTTTTTACGCCGTTATAAAGCACAAATTAAACAGTCGATCTCCGAGGCCATTAACAAGCGTTCGGTGACCGATGTAGACAGCGGTGAATCTGTCTCCATTCCGACGGAAGATATCAGCGAACCGATGTTTCATCAGGGGCGCGGCGGCCTGCGCCATCGCGTTCACCCAGGTAACGACCATTTCGTACAAAATGACCGTATCGAGCGTCCGCAGGGCGGAGGCGGCGGTTCAGGTAGCGGACAGGGCCAGGCCAGTCAGGACGGTGAAGGCCAGGATGAATTCGTCTTTCAGATCTCTAAAGACGAATACCTTGATCTGCTTTTCGAAGATTTAGCGCTGCCTAACCTGAAACAAAACCAGCAGCGCCAGCTTACGGAGTATAAAACGCACCGGGCGGGTTATACCGCCAACGGCGTTCCGGCCAATATCAGCGTCGTGCGTTCGCTGCAAAATTCTCTCGCCCGGCGCACGGCCATGACGGCCGGCAAACGACGCGAGTTACACGCGCTGGAACAGGATCTCGACACCATCAGCAAAAGCGAACCGGCGCAACTGCTGGAGGAGGAACGATTACGCAAAGAGATTGCTGAGCTGCGGGCCAAGATAGAACGCGTGCCATTTATCGACACCTTCGACTTGCGCTACAAAAATTACGAGAAGCGGCCCGATCCGTCCAGCCAGGCGGTGATGTTCTGCCTGATGGACGTCTCCGGCTCCATGGATCAGTCGACGAAAGACATGGCCAAACGCTTTTATATTCTGCTCTACCTGTTTTTGAGCCGAACCTATAAGAATGTGGAAGTGGTCTATATTCGTCACCACACCCAGGCAAAAGAGGTCGATGAGCATGAGTTCTTCTACTCTCAGGAAACCGGGGGAACCATTGTTTCCAGCGCCCTGAAGTTGATGGATGACGTTGTGAAAGAACGTTACGATCCTGCGCAGTGGAACATCTACGCCGCACAAGCATCGGATGGGGATAACTGGGCAGATGACTCTCCGCTGTGCCATGAGATTCTGGCGAAGAAACTGCTGCCGGTGGTTCGTTATTACAGTTATATCGAAATTACCCGCCGCGCACATCAAACCCTGTGGCGCGAATATGAACATCTGCAAGCCACGTTTGATAATTTTGCGATGCAACATATTCGCGATCAGGATGATATTTATCCGGTGTTCCGCGAACTTTTTCATAAACAAGGTGCCACCAGCACCGATTAAACGACAGCCAGCCAGGAAATAATCTCCTGGCTGGTTCATTTCATGCCTTTTTTGCACTCCATATCCCTGCTGGCC
>NZ_JBFWLF010000187.1:0-9211 GCF_050252275.1 Citrobacter sp.
GGTACTGAACGCGGTCCAGCGACGACCGCCGAAGACCGGTACCATAAAGGAGTAAGGCACACGTAATAACGCGCCAGAGACCGACGGTAACGCCGTCAGCATAAACAACTGTTCAGTGGTAAACGTGAAACCGACTTTCGGCAGATTCACCGCAACAGCACTGAATAACATCCAGACGCAAAACGCCAGCAGCAGACAGGGGACAGAAATCCACAGGTTGCGACTGGCGATACGATGACCTCGCTGTGCCCAGAATGCCGGATCTTCCGGCCGCCATTCTGTGATTACAGCTCCAGATGCCCTTTCGGGGACGGATGAGTGACTCATAGACACCTCTGATACTCGATTCGATGCCTGCAACAGTAGGGTTTACAGCGCGAGGTAAGTTGATATAAATCAAAGGAAAAGTTGTCGATATCTCAACAGAAAAATCATGATCACCCTAAGTGAGTAGGATAATTCACCAAAAAATACGTGGTTTTTCACAGTGCTGCCTGCCGCAGGTACCCCCTTCCTCAAATCCCCTGCGGATACGGCAATTAAGAGGTAACTCGCTTTAGGTATGGGTATACTCCAGGGGATGGTCGAGAATAACGCCACTGCCGATTCTGCCCGGCACTCTCGTCATTCATTGAGGTTTCCCCATTCGCTGTCCGGAGACCTGAAGGAAGAAGGTTTTATGCTAAAACGTTGTCTCTCTCCGCTCACGCTGGTTAACCAGGTGGCGCTTATTGTGATGCTCTCAACCGCGATCGGCGTGGCGGGTATGGCTGTCTCTGGCTGGCTGGTTCAGGGCGTCCAGGGTAGCGCGCACGCCATTAATAAAACCGGATCGCTGCGGATGCAAAGCTATCGACTGCTCGCCGCGGTACCACTGAGCGCTGACGACCAGAAATTGCTTGATGAGATGGAGCAGACCGCGTTCAGCCCGGAACTGACCCGCGCAGCAGAACGCGACGGTCAGCAGGAACAACTGCGCGCCCTCCAGGATTACTGGCATCGCGAACTCTCCCCCGGCCTGCGGCAAGCCAGTAGCAGAGACGCCGTCGCGGCCGACGTCAACCAGTTTGTCGCTGGCCTTGATCGGCTCGTCTCCGCGTTTGACCACACCACCGAAATGCGCATCGAACGCGTGGTGATGGTGCACCGGGTGATGGCGATTTTTATGGCGCTGCTGCTGGTCTTTACCATTATCTGGCTGCGGGCGCGACTGCTTCAGCCGTGGAAGCAACTGTTGTCGATGGCCCGCGCCGTCAGTCAGCGCGACTTTACCCAACGCGCGCAAATCGGCGGGCGTAATGAGATGGCGATGCTCGGCGACGCGCTCAATAACATGTCCGACGAACTGGCGGAAAGCTATTCGGTGCTCGAACAACGCGTCAAAGAAAAAACGGCCGGGCTGGAGCAGAAAAACCAGATCCTCTCTTTTCTCTGGCAGGCCAACCGCCGTCTGCATTCGCCGGTGCCGCTTTGCGAACGTCTCTCCCCGGTGCTGAACGGTCTGCAAAACCTGACCCAAATGCATGACATCGAACTGCGGGTTTATGATCAGGAAGATGAAGAGAACCATCAGGAATTTACCTGCCAGTCCGATATCAGCTGTGATGATAAAGGGTGCCATCTCTGTCCCCGCGAGTCGCTGCCGCCAATTGAAGGGGGAATGACGCTGAAATGGCGCTTAACGGACACCCATACCCAGTACGGCATTTTGCTGGCGACCCTGCCGCAGGGGCATCACCTGAGTCACGATCAGCAGCAACTGGTGGATACCGTCGTGGAACAGCTCACCGCGACGCTGGCGTTGGATCGCAATCAGGAACGCCAGCAGCAGTTGATTGTCATGGAAGAGCGTGCAACCATTGCGCGCGAACTGCATGATTCTATTGCACAATCACTGTCCTGTATGAAGATGCAGGTCAGTTGCCTGCAAATGCAGGGAGAGACATTGCCGGACAGCAGCCGCGACCTGCTCGGCCAGATCCGCAACGAGCTGAATGCGTCATGGGCGCAACTGCGTGAACTGTTGACGACGTTTCGCTTACGGCTGACGGAACCCGGTCTGCGCCCCGCGCTGGAAGCCAGCTGCCAGGAATACAGCGCCCGTTTTGGTTTTACGGTGAAACTGGATTACCAGTTACCACCGCGCCTGGTGCCTTCGCATCAGGCGATTCACCTGTTGCAAATTGCCCGCGAAGCCTTAAGCAATGCGCTTAAGCATTCTCACGCTGATGATGTGGTGGTCACCGTGGCGCTGAAAGGCAAGCAGGTAAAATTGACTGTACAGGACAACGGCTGCGGCGTTCCTGAGAACGCCGAACGCAGTAACCACTATGGCATGATCATTATGCGCGACCGGGCACAGAGCCTGCGCGGAGATTGCCAGGTACGCCGTCGCGAGACGGGAGGCACTGAAGTCGCTGTCACGTTTATTCCCGAAAAATACTTCACAGAAGTTCAAGGAGATACCCATGAATAATCAGGAACCGGCAACTATCCTGCTCATCGACGATCATCCGATGTTGCGGACCGGCGTCAAACAGCTTGTCAGCATGGCGCCCGATATCACCGTGGTCGGTGAAGCCAGCAACGGCGAACAGGGTATCGAACTGGCCGAATCGCTTGACCCGGATCTGATCCTGCTCGACCTGAACATGCCGGGGATGAACGGGCTGGAAACCTTAGACAAATTACGTGAGAAAGCGCTGTCCGGACGGATCGTCGTCTTTAGCGTGTCGAATCATGAGGAAGATGTCGTGACGGCGCTCAAGCGCGGGGCTGATGGTTATCTGCTAAAGGATATGGAACCGGAAGATCTGCTTAAGTCGTTACAGCAGGCTGCCGCCGGAGAAATGGTCTTAAGCGAAGCGTTAACGCCGGTGCTGGCTGCCAGCCTGCGCGCCAACCGCGCCACCTCCGATCGCGATGTCACCCAACTCACCCCGCGTGAGCGTGACATTCTGAAGCTTATCGCACAGGGTCTACCGAATAAAATGATTGCCCGCCGCCTGGATATCACCGAGAGCACGGTGAAAGTCCACGTGAAGCATATGCTGAAGAAGATGAAGCTTAAATCACGTGTTGAAGCGGCAGTGTGGGTGCATCAGGAACGTATCTTCTGATTACTCCTCCGGGAGCAACCTCCAGCGCGGATCGTCCCCTGGCATTGCCATAAAGGGTTCCGTCAGCGTGAGCGTGATCTCATTGGAAGAGACACGCTGCCCCTTCTCATCTTCCACCACTACCGACAACTGCCAGCGGTTATTCGCGCCTTCGCTGCTGTCCCAGGCCGGCATAATCACCGTCCAGCCCTCAACGCTTTCCGCGTTTGCCCCCGCCGTCAGGCTCAGCGCCTGCGCGTCCCCCTGCCAGGTGAGATGACGAACGCCATGCCGACTACGTACCTGCAATTTTAGCGGCACCGTTTCGCCCGGATGCAGATCCCACGGTGGGGTTGCCAGAAATACGCTCAGGGTTTTGCGCTGACGATACTCCATCGTCGGCAGGTTGTTGCGCTGCGGATGATCGTAGCGGCTTCCGCGCAGCGACTGGCTCTCCGCCACCTCGCTGGCAGCCAGTTGTTTTTTCAGCGGTACGCCGAAGCGGTAGTTCAGGTTCAGCCCGAGGTTGTTCTGGCTGAGACCGCTCTCCCCCTGCTTGTGCTGGGCGGTGACCGTGACCAGCGGGACCGGGGTGTAATTCAGCCCCAGTTTCACCGCCACCGGATTGTGATAGCCCGTTCCGGAATCGAACAGATCGACGCTGTCACCAAAATATTGTTCCACGCTAACGCTGGTATTGAGATATTCGTAGAACGGCAGTCGCATTTGCGCCGTTACGTCGTAACCGCGCGCCATTCGTTGCTCCAGCGTCGGCGTATGGGCGCGCCATGAGGCAAACGGCTGGTAATAATTGGCCGACAGCCGCAGGTATTCCCCCCACGCTTCAGCGCCCAGCCCGCCACGCTGGAGGTTTTCATCGAGCAGATTATCGTAGAAAGTGTTATAGCCGAGCAGCCAGCCGTCACGCACCCAGCGCTGGCCGATACCCACATTACTCACCAGCCCGTCATCCTGCTGAGTAAGACCCAGTTGACTCCAGGTGAGGTAGCGCGAGTTATCCTGCCAGGGGACAAACCAGCTTCCGCGACTACCGTTGAAATTGCCTTCGTTATCGACCTGCACATTGACGCTGGCCTTCCCCCATGGCGACAGCCAGGATTCCAGTTGTTGATTCACCTGTTCACTCACCGCATCGCGCACCTGGCCAAAGGCAAATTGCTTTGCCTGCTCGCCGGTGTCCAGACCGTTGTCGATCATGCTCGCCTCGCCAAAGGCTTTTACCATCTCGGCGAAATGTTTTTCGCCTTCATGCGATTCGGGAGCCATGTCCAGATCGGGCAACCCGTCCTGGTTATTATCAAAGGGATTTTCGGCCTGTTGCATAAAGGCGGATTGTGCACTGGCGTGACCCCCTGCTAACAGCAAGAGTAACCAGAGAGGGAGGAAATGCGATACAAAACGACTCAAATCGGCGATAGCTTCTTACGGAATTCAGTTTACTTAACCTTTAAAAGCTTACCTGACTCCCCGTCGTTTTGCAGGTTTTCTCACACTTTCAGGAATATCCTTACTCTTGCCAGGCTCTCCTTTTCCTCAGACTTTCGTTGGTATCACCCCGCTTGCGCGGTAACATAAGTGACTGACAATTCAAACTTCCCCGCTAACAGGAGTCAACATGCAAAAGATAGTGATCATTGCCAACGGTGCGGCATACGGTAGCGAATCGTTATTTAACAGCCTGCGGCTGGCGATCGCGTTACGTGAACAGGCGAGCGACCTCGACCTTCGTCTGTTTCTGATGTCGGATGCCGTTACGGCGGGTTTGCGCGGTCAGAAGCCCACAGAAGGCTACAACATCCAGCAGATGCTGGAGATCCTTACTGCCCAGAACGTCCCGGTAAAACTGTGCAAGACCTGCACGGACGGGCGCGGGATCACGACACTGCCGCTGATCGACGGCGTGGAAGTCGGAACGCTGGTGGAACTGGCGCAATGGACGCTGGCCGCCGACAAAGTGCTCACCTTTTAATCCCCCTTTTCAGGCAAGCTTGCTGAAACAGCCGGTTATTTCCGAATTTAATCTTATTGGGGCGTATCTTTACCAAAAGTAAGTGCGCCCGATCACGCTTTTCTCCGGGATTTTGTCACTATTGTTTAATCGTTATGCCATTTTTTGATCAAAATCAGCATCCGAAGCCTAACTCTTTGGTGTTATGCCTCATGGGTAAAATGTGAACAACATCACGCAGCACTTCCGAAAGGAAGTACGTTGTTTTCAATACGGGGTGAGAAATGGCATTAGTAAAGGCAAGTTTGAAGTTATTTGGTGGGGATACCGTGGTCGTACGCTGTTCGGAGCGTTGCCACATCCATCTGATGAGCGAAAAAAATCACGTTAAAGACACGCAGACCGACATATTAAGCGTGCAGAACCGTGATAACGCATGGTTGACCGTACCGTATACCGGCGTCTGGAATGTCCTGATCGACAGTCATAGCCAGTCGCTTGAACATTCCATCAGTTATATTGCCGCCTGATACGCAAATGGCCCGGTCGCGCTTACGCAGCCGGGCCGACATAAGCCTCACGCGAAACCCGGCCGCAAAACACCTTCAGGCAGGGACTCCCCTAACAAACCGCGCACGTTAGTCACCAGATCGTTAAGACACTCATCCTGCATCCCCAGTTTCTGCAACTCCTGTTCAAGCGAAAACAGGTACTGCGCGTTCGTGCCAAGCGGCCCACTGGCAGCAGCAATCAACGGGGCGATTATTTGCGCTCGCGTGTCCGACTCATACAGCGGATGGCGCGGATCCATAATAAATACCAGTGCATTGACCGTTCGTCCGTCGTCCAACGCCAATTGACACCAGGTCGGCAGATAGCAGCCGGTGATCATTTCGCGCTTCCACAACAGCGTTAATTCCTGTTCAAGCGAGGCATCCGGAAGACGATAGGCCACACCGGTGGTGCGTCCGCCCTCTTTTAGTGCAAGCATTCGTCCCGGCTGACACGCGGTTCCGCGCCCTGCCGTGAGACGCAGGCAAAAGGCCCGATGCCATCCCACCAGCGTACCGGTACATGACTCCTCAAATTCTAACGCCGGGTTCCACATCAACGATCCATAACCGAAGATCCACACCGGTCCATCATCTGGTCGGCATGCCAGCGTCGCCGCAAGGGACGCAGCACGTTGCTCTGCTGACCATAAGAGTGATTCTTCAATAGCACCAAATGCCGTTTTACAATCGGCATTCATCAAGAAATCACGCGTTAACACCTTACACCTCCGCCACTGCATACTTCCCTGCGACAACTTTTTGACGCCTTCCGGGCATTTTAACTGCTCATTTTGAAACCAATATCACGACAATATGCAATTCATGGGCCGCTTGCAAGGCAGCAACGGGGGCGGGTAGCACGATTCGCCTAGGCGTTCACGGGAGCTATAGCGTTAGACCTTATAATTGAAGTGGTTAGGATTTCTTATGCCACTTCTCATCTTCACCTTTGGCATACTCTTTTTTCACTGCTGACCACGCCACCTTATGTGCGGTCTCTTCCCGACTGGCATCATCGCGGCGATCGGCTTTGTCCTTGTACTGCTCCCAGGCGCTATTGAACGCCTCTTTGTAGATCTCCTGGGCATGGGCGGGTAAGACGTGTTGTACGCTGTCTGGCAGATCTTTTTTTGCTTGATAGGGCATCATTGACTCCACTTTTTGGCTAAACCTTAAGTGTGGTCAACCCTGAGCGCCTCTGCCACTACAATAAGGTTTATTCGTCCTGCAGCCTGCATAAGCTTCTGTTATTTAACCACTCTATAAACAAGAGTTTCTCTTTCTGTCGTTTTAAAGGTGAAAGGCCGAAATGCCGTAAAATTTCGTAAAATATCACCGTAAAGCCTGCGTTTTCTGTTATTTTTTACACGCTTTATTACATTTATAACTAAAATCGACCTGCAGAGATGGAGAGCATTCATGACACATGCACATGAGGCGGTGAAAACCCGCCATAAGGAGACATCGCTTATTTTCCCGGTTGTGGCGCTGGTAGTGCTGTTCCTGTGGGGGGGCAGCCATTCACTACCAGCGGTAATCGGCATTAACCTTCTTGCCCTGATTGGTATTTTAAGCAGCGCCTTTAGCGTTGTTCGTCACGCCGACGTACTGGCTCATCGCCTCGGCGAACCCTACGGCTCACTCATTCTGAGCCTGTCCGTGGTCATTCTTGAAGTCAGCCTGATCTCAGCGCTGATGGCGACCGGTGATGCGGCGCCTACGCTGATGCGCGACACGCTCTATTCCATCATCATGATTGTCACTGGTGGTCTGGTGGGCTTTTCGTTATTACTGGGCGGGCGTAAGTTCGCCACTCAGTATATGAATCTGTTCGGTATCAAACAGTATCTGATTGCCCTGTTTCCGCTGGCAATTATCGTGCTGGTGTTTCCGATGGCGCTGCCCGGTGCGAATTTCACCACCGGCCAGGCGCTGTTGGTGGCCTTAATTTCTGCCGCGATGTACGGCGTATTCCTGCTCATTCAGACCAAAACGCACCAGAGTCTGTTTGTTTATGAGCACGAAGATGACAGCGACGACGACGACCCGCATCACGGTAAGCCCTCTGCGCACAGTAATGTGTGGCATGCCGTCTGGCTGGTGATTCATCTGATTGCGGTCATTGCCGTCACCAAGATGAACGCAAACCCGCTGGAGACACTGCTGACCGAACTGAACGCCCCGGTCGCCTTTACCGGCTTCCTGGTCGCGCTGCTGATCCTCTCTCCGGAAGGGCTTGGGGCGCTGAAAGCAGTGCTGAATAACCAGGTGCAGCGCGCCATGAATCTGTTCTTCGGTTCAGTGCTGGCCACTATCTCCCTGACGGTACCGGTGGTAACGCTGATTGCGTGGGCGACGGGGAATGACCTGGTGTTCGGCTTAGACGCACCAGAAATGGTAGTGATGGTAGCGTCACTGGTGCTGTGCCATATCTCGTTCTCAACGGGGCGCACTAACGTACTGAACGGTGCGGCGCATCTGGCGCTGTTTGCCGCCTATCTGATGACGATCTTTGCCTGATCCCTCAGACGAAAAAAACCCCGCTGCGGCGGGGTTTTCTGTTTCTGCGTGACTTAGTTCTCAGTGTCGAGCTCGTCGAAGCTTTTCACCAGATCGTCAACCGCTTTCATCTGCACCAGGAACTGTTCCAGCTTCGCCAGCGGTAGCGCGGATGGGCCGTCGCATTTCGCGTTGTCCGGATCCGGATGCGCTTCAATGAACAGACCGGCCAGACCGACCGCCATACCGGCCCGCGCCAGCTCAGTCACCTGACCACGACGGCCACCAGACGCTGCGCCAAACGGGTCGCGGCACTGCAGCGCGTGGGTCACGTCGAAAATCACCGGGCTGTTGCCAGAAACTTTCTTCATCACGCTGAAGCCCAGCATATCGACAACGAGGTTGTCATAACCGAAGTTTGCCCCACGGTCACACAGGATCACCTTGTCGTTACCGCCTTCATGGAATTTATCCACGATGTTGCCCATCTGACCCGGGCTCACGAACTGCGGTTTCTTCACGTTAATGACCGCGCCGGTTTTCGCCATCGCTTCCACCAGATCGGTCTGACGCGCGAGGAACGCCGGTAACTGAATCACATCTACAACGTCAGCGACAGGCTGCGCCTGGCTGGCTTCATGAACGTCGGTGATCACTTTTACGCCAAAGGTCTGCTTCAGTTCCTGGAAGATTTTCATCCCTTCTTCCAGGCCCGGTCCACGGTAGGAGTGGATAGAGGAACGGTTGGCTTTATCAAAAGAGGCCTTGAACACGTAAGGGATACCCAGTTTCTGGGTAACGGTCACGTAGTGCTCACAAATGCGCATCGCCAGATCGCGCGATTCCAGCACGTTCATCCCGCCAAACAGCACGAACGGCAGATCGTTTGCTACCTTGATGTCGCCAATGCTAACCACTTTTTGTTTCATAGGATCGCCTTAATGATGAGTAAGAATGTCGATAAATTAATGCAGGACAATTTGCTTATGCGAGATGTTATTAATCTGCGCACGAATCATTTCGCTGATCGGGTCTTCCGGACACTGCTCAACGAAATAGCTTAAATCGGTCAGCGCGACATGTTCACATTC
>NZ_JBFWLF010000188.1:0-9199 GCF_050252275.1 Citrobacter sp.
CCGCCCAGCGTTTGCAAATGCTGATCGTCGGCTTCTCATTTGGCGCCTGCCTCGAAGGGGCGGCGGGATTTGGTGCCCCCGTTGCCATCACTGCCGCGCTGCTGGTAGGTCTCGGGTTTAACCCGCTGTATGCCGCTGGACTGTGCCTGATCGTCAATACCGCGCCCGTGGCGTTTGGTGCCATGGGGATCCCGATTCTGGTCGCCGGCCAGGTGACTGGGCTGGACAGCTTTGAAATCGGCCAGATGGTGGGTCGTCAGTTACCGTTCCTGACAATTATCGTACTGTTCTGGATCATGGCGATCATGGATGGCTGGCGCGGCGTGAAAGAGACCTGGCCTGCGGTCATGGTGGCGGGTGGTTCATTCGCTATTGCTCAGTACCTCAGCTCCAACTTTATCGGCCCGGAATTGCCGGACATCATCTCCTCGCTGGTCTCGCTGGTCTGTCTGACGTTGTTCCTGAAACGCTGGCAGCCGGTTCGCATCTTCCGCTTTGGCGATATGGGCGCATCGCAAGTTGATCAGACGCTGGCACGCACGAACTATACCGCCGGACAGGTTGTTCGCGCCTGGTCGCCGTTTCTGTTCCTGACGGCCACCGTAACCCTCTGGAGCGTGCCGCCGTTTAAAGCCCTGTTCGCTCCCGGCGGCGCGCTGTACGACTGGGTGATTAACATCCCGGTCCCGTTCCTCGACAAACTGGTTGCCCGCATGCCGCCCGTGGTTCACGAAGCTACCGCCTACGCGGCAGTGTATAAATTTGACTGGTTCTCCGCGACTGGCACCGCCATTCTGTTCGCCGCACTGCTGTCAATCGTCTGGCTGAAGATGAAGCCTTCCGCCGCCATTCAGACCTTCGGCAGCACGCTGAAGGAACTGGCGCTGCCGATCTACTCCATCGGGATGGTGCTGGCCTTTGCGTTTATCTCCAACTATTCCGGGCTCTCCTCGACGCTGGCGTTAGCGCTGGCGCACACGGGCAGCGCCTTTACCTTCTTCTCGCCGTTCCTCGGCTGGCTGGGGGTATTCCTGACCGGTTCAGATACCTCATCTAACGCGCTGTTTGCCGCCCTGCAGGCAACTGCCGCACAGCAAATCGGCGTGTCCGATGTGCTGATGGTGGCGGCCAATACCACCGGTGGCGTCACCGGAAAAATGATTTCGCCGCAGTCCATCGCCATCGCCTGTGCGGCGGTCGGACTGGTCGGCAAAGAGTCGGATCTGTTCCGTTTTACCGTCAAACACAGCCTGATTTTCACCTGCATGGTGGGCGTTATCACCACGCTTCAGGCTTACGTCTTAACCTGGATGATTCCATGATCGTGATGCCCAGACGCCTGTCGGACGAGGTTGCCTCTCGTGTGCGGGCGCTGATTGAAGAACAACAGCTGGAAGCGGGCATGAAATTGCCCGCCGAGCGCCAACTGGCGGTACAGCTTGGCGTCTCGCGTAACTCGCTGCGCGAAGCGCTGGCAAAGCTCGTCAGCGAAGGCGTGCTACTCAGCCGTCGCGGCGGCGGCACGTTTGTCCGCTGGCAGCATGAAGAGTGGTCTGAACAAAACATCGTTCAGCCGCTGAAAACCCTGATGGCCGACGACCCGGATTACAGTTTCGATATTCTCGAAGCCCGACACGCCATCGAAGCCAGTACGGCCTGGCATGCGGCGATACGCGCCACCACGGCCGACAAAGAGAAAATCAAACTCTGCTTTGACGCCACGCTCAGCGAAGACCCGGATCTTGCCTCACAGGCCGACGTTCGTTTTCATCTGGCTATCGCCGAAGCCTCGCATAACGTGGTGCTGTTACAAACGATGCGCGGGTTCTTCGACGTTCTGCATTCGTCGGTGAAACAAAGCCGACAGCGCATGTATCTCGTTCCGCCCGTCTTTTCCCGGCTGACGGAGCAACATCAGGCCGTACTGGATGCCATTCTCGCGGGCGACGCCGACGGCGCGCGTAAGGCGATGATGGCGCACCTCAGTTTCGTCCATACCACCATTAAACAATTTGATGAAGACCAGGCCCGCCAGGCGCGCATTACCCGTTTGCCCGGCGACCACAATGAAAATCCCAGGGAGAACAAAGCATGATTATTTCAGCCGCCAGCGATTATCGCGCCGCAGCCCAGCGCATTCTGCCCCCGTTCCTGTTTCACTACATCGACGGCGGCGCGTATGCGGAGCATACCCTGCGGCGTAACGTGGAAGACTTATCGGACGTGGCGCTACGCCAGCGCGTGCTGAAAAACATGTCTGACTTGAGCCTGGAAACCACGCTGTTTAACGAAAAACTGTCGATGCCCGTGGCGCTGGCGCCGGTCGGGCTGTGCGGCATGTATGCCCGCCGTGGCGAAGTGCAGGCTGCAGCGGCAGCCGATGCGAAAGGGATCCCGTTTACCCTTTCCACCGTCTCCGTGTGCCCGATAGAAGAAGTCGCGCCCACTATTAACCGTCCGATGTGGTTCCAGTTGTATGTTCTGCGCGACCGTGGATTCATGCGTAATGCGCTGGAACGGGCAAAAGCGGCGGGCTGTTCAACGCTGGTCTTTACGGTCGATATGCCGACGCCGGGGGCACGCTATCGTGACGCCCACTCCGGGATGAGCGGCCCGAATGCCGCGCTGCGTCGCTACTGGCAGGCGGTCACTCATCCACAGTGGGCCTGGGACGTCGGTCTGAATGGTCGTCCTCACGATCTCGGCAATATCTCCGCTTACCTCGGCAAGCCTACCGGACTGGAAGATTACATCGGCTGGCTGGCAAACAACTTTGATCCGTCAATTTCATGGAAGGACCTTGAGTGGATCCGGGAGTTCTGGGATGGCCCGATGGTGATCAAAGGGATCCTCGATCCGGAAGACGCCCGCGACGCCGTTCGCTTTGGTGCAGATGGGATTGTGGTCTCTAACCACGGAGGCCGTCAGTTGGACGGCGTGCTCTCTTCCGCGCGCGCACTGCCCGCCATTGCCGATGCGGTGAAAGGCGATATCGCCATTCTCGCGGACAGCGGTATCCGCAACGGGCTGGATGTGGTGCGAATGATTGCGCTGGGCGCAGATACCGTTTTGCTGGGCCGTGCGTATCTGTACGCGTTGGCGACGGCAGGTCAGGCGGGAGTGGCCAATCTGCTGAATCTGATTGAAAAAGAGATGAAAGTTGCCATGACGCTGACCAGTGCGAAATCCATCACCGACATCAGCAAGGATTCCCTGGTACAGGAAATCAACAAGCTCCCTGCCGCACTGGCACCGCTATCGCAAGGTGATGCGGCGTAATGAAAGTGTTATTCTGCCCCCCGTAATTAAGGGGGCAGCATGCTCAACATCGTCTTATTTGAACCAGAAATCCCGCCGAACACGGGCAACATCATTCGTCTGTGCGCAAACACAGGCTTTCGTCTGCATATTATTGAGCCGATGGGCTTTACCTGGGACGACAAACGCCTGCGCCGCGCGGGACTGGATTATCATGAATTTACTGCGGTGGTTCGCCATCATGATTACGCTGCATTTCTCGAAGCTGAAAAACCGCAGCGCCTGTTCGCTCTGACGACCAAGGGCACGCCTGCACACAGCGCGGTGAGCTATCAGGATGGCGACTATCTGATGTTTGGTCCGGAAACGCGCGGTCTGCCAGCCAGCATTCTCGATGCCCTGCCCGCTGAACAAAAAATACGTATTCCGATGATGCCGGACAGCCGCAGTATGAACCTGTCAAATGCCGTGTCGGTGGTGGTGTATGAGGCGTGGCGCCAGTTGGGATATCCTGGCGCAGTCTTGCGCACACTTTGAATCGTCGGATGGCGGCTGTCGCCTTATTCGACCTGCGGTTTTGTAGGCCCGGTAAGCACAGCGCCACCGGGCAAGAGCTCAAATACCGTCGCCGTACTCAAACGTATGGTGTATCCCGTTGAAATGCTGATCCATATCCATTGACGGCTTATCGCTGTCTGGCTTACCGACAATGCGCGCCGGAACGCCAGCGGCGGTGGTGTGCGGCGGAACGGGCTGTAACACCACGGAACCGGCGCCAATTTTCGCCCCACGTCCGACTTCGATATTGCCGAGGATTTTCGCCCCCGCGCCAATCATCACGCCTTCACGAATTTTGGGATGACGATCGCCACTGGTTTTACCGGTACCGCCGAGGGTGACCGATTGCAGGATCGACACGTCATCTTCGATCACTGCCGTCTCACCGACGACAATGCCGGTGGCATGATCGAGCATGATCCCACGACCAATCTTCGCCGCAGGGTGAATATCCACCTGGAACGTCACGGAGACCTGGTTTTGCAGGAAGATTGCCAGCGCGCGGCGGCCTTCATTCCATAACCAGTGACCAATACGGTAGGCCTGCAAGGCATGAAAACCTTTCAGGTACAAAAGCGGAGTGGAGTATTTATCGACCGCCGGGTCACGCGTGCGGACGGCCTGAATATCACAGGCTGCTGAGGCGATCATTTCCGGGTCTGCTGCGTACGCTTCTTCGACCACTTCACGGATCGCAATGGCGGGCATAATGGGCGATGCCAGTTTGTTCGCCAGCATGTAGCTTAGCGCACTGCCCAGATTCTCATGCTTGAGTAGCGTTGCGTGGTAAAAACTGGCCAGCATAGGCTCACAGTCTGCCAGAGCGCGGGCTTCGGTTTTTATATTGTTCCAGACGATATCCAGTTCTTCACACGGCATTGCGGGCTCCAGGTAATGAGGCTAACGACCGGCCCGTTCTTCGCGGGCCGGGTCATTTTTTAAAAACGGATCCTTGAGACTAGTGGCTGCTTCGCTCATCCTTGCGTGCACGACCTAATAACGTCAATGCTGCCTCGCGCGCGTTTTTTCCGCAATATAATACTTGATAAATTTCCTCGGTTATTGGCATTTCGACACCAAAACGGTGCGCCAACTCGCGAACTTCTTTTGTATTGCGGTAGCCTTCAACCACCTGTCCAATCTTGTCCTGCGCGCCTTGTACATCCATGCCCTGACCGAGCATCATGCCAAAACGGCGGTTGCGCGACTGGTTGTCGGTACAGGTCAGCACCAGATCGCCTAACCCGGCCATTCCCATAAAGGTCTGGGGATCGGCGCCCAGCGCCGCGCCCAGACGCGACATCTCTGTCAGGCCACGCGTAATTAGCGCAGTACGGGCGTTAGCGCCAAAACCAATGCCGTCAGACATTCCTGCGCCGATCGCAATCACGTTCTTCACCGCGCCGCCCAACTGGACGCCGATGAAATCCGGGTTGCTGTAGACACGGAAACTCTTACCGCAATGCAGCAGTTGCTGTAAGTCATCAGCAAAGGTGTCGTCAGTGGAGGCCAGGGAGATGGCCGTCGGCATGCCTGCCGCCAGCTCTTTCGCGAACGTCGGTCCGGAAATCACTGCCAGCGGGATTTTATCGCCCAGCGCTTCACGGGCAACATCCTGCAACAGGCGTCCCGTCTCTGCTTCCAGCCCTTTGGTTGCCCAGACCAGACGCGCGTCAGGACGCAGCAGAGGCTTAATCTGTCGCAATACTTCGCCAAAGACATGGCTTGGCACGACCACCAGAATATCGCGGCTGGCCGCCAGCGCAGTAGCTAAGTCGCTTTCGAGGCGTAACGTATCGGGGAAAGGCACATCCGGGAGGAACGCGACATTGCAGCGATCGTGCTCAAGGGTCGCGATATGTTTAGGATCATGGCCCCACAGGACAACCTGGTGGCCATTTCTTGCCAGGGTGATGGCAAGAGCGGTGCCGTACGAGCCGGCACCGATCACAGTCATTGAAGCATTACTTTGGTTCATCAGGCATCCTGATGTTCTTCAGTACCTTCGCCAGCCTGCTGCTGTAAATAGTTCATGAACAGCGCATCAAAGTTAACCGGCGCAAGGTTCAGTTGCGGGAACGTACCGCGTGAAACCAGGCTGGTGATGCATTCGCGGGCATACGGGAACAAAATGTTCGGGCAGTATGCGCCCAGGCAATGCGCCATCTGGGTGCCTTCGATTCCGCTGATAGAGAAGATACCGCCTTGCTGAACTTCGCACAGGAACGCCGTTTCTTCACCGAGGGAAGCCGTTACGGTAACACGCAGCACCACTTCGTATACGTCATCTGCCAGTTGAGTAGATGCTGTATCCAGATCAAGTTTAACCTCTGGCTGCCAATCTTTCTGGAAAACATGCGGCGCATTTGGCGCTTCGAAAGAGACATCTTTAGTGTAAATACGCTGGATCTGGAAAGCCATTTCGGTGTTGTTTTGTTCTGACATGTGTAGAAAACCCTTTAGTGTTGTCCTTAAATAGCGCTTGATGCCAATAACATGGCCCAGCGTTAGCTCAGCAGGGGATCAAGTCCACCACGCGCATCCAACGCATACAAGTCATCACAGCCGCCAATGTGCTGTGCATCAATAAAAATCTGTGGAACCGTCGTACGACCGCTGCGCTTGATCATCTCTTCACGCTTCACGGCATCGCCGTCGATCGGCAGTTCCTGGAAGCTCACACCCTTGCTGTTCAGCAGCGCTTTCGCACGATGGCAAAACGGGCAGGTTGCTTTAGTGTAGATCTCGATATTGGCCATACTTATCTCCAAATTCGTTTACGTCGGGAAAATTATTTCCCACGAACCAGCGGCAGATTCTCACCGCTCCAGCCCGCAACGCCTTCTTTCAGCACAGACACGTTCTCAAAGCCTGCTTTGATCAGCGCGTTTGCCGCTTCCTGGCACTGCATGCCGGAACCATCGACCACGATAACCGGTTTGTCTTTGTGTTTTTCCAGCTCGCCCACGTTGTTCGCTTTGATTTCGCTGGGCAGCAGGTTAATGGAACCCGCGATATGGCCTTTGCGGAAATCGTCACGCTGACGTAAATCCACGATAACGGCGTCTTCTTTGTTGATACGACGCGTGGCTTCGCCGCGAGTGATGACCTTAACTTTCGACGTCAGGCCTTTAAACGTGGTGAACAAAACCGCCACCAGTAACGCAATCCAGGCGATACTCAGTATGGGATGGCGGCTAACAAATTGCATAATTTCTTGCATGGGGGGTAACAACTCCCGACTCAGTGATTAAAAAAACCAGGACAGGAGTATACCTGCGCGTTGACGCAAATACAGCCAGCGCGTGCAATGGATTGCATTTTTGCGGGGCGCTACGGAAAAAAAAGTGCAAATCCGTACCATCCGTGAACCAGCCTGCCCCATTCTTTGATCTTCTGAGGCTATTTTATCGATTCAGCTGTAGTAAAATTACGCAATTATTTTTGTCTCTTGAGTGTGAGGTTTCGCAATGTCGGTTTCTAAAAAACCTATGGTACTGGTGATTCTGGATGGCTATGGCTACCGTGAAGACAGCCAGGATAACGCCATTTTTAATGCCAAAACCCCGGTAATGGATGCGCTGTGGGCAAAACGCCCGCATACCCTGATCGATGCTTCCGGTCTGGAAGTGGGCCTGCCCGATCGTCAGATGGGTAACTCCGAAGTCGGTCACGTTAACCTGGGTGCGGGCCGCATCGTGTATCAGGACCTGACCCGTCTGGACGTTGAAATTAAAGAACGCACTTTCTTTGCCAACCCAACGCTGACCGCCGCGGTTGACCAGGCGAAAAACGCCGGTAAAGCCGTGCACATCATGGGTCTGCTCTCTGCCGGTGGCGTCCATAGCCACGAAGATCACATCATGGCGATGGTTGAACTGGCCGCTGAGCGTGGCGCAGAGAAAATCTATCTGCATGCTTTCCTCGATGGCCGCGATACGCCGCCACGCAGCGCAGAGTCTTCGCTGAAAAAATTCGAAGAGAAATTTGCCGCGCTGGGCAAAGGTCGCGTCGCCTCTATCATTGGCCGGTACTATGCGATGGACCGCGACAACCGTTGGGATCGCGTGGAGAAAGCATATGACCTGATGACGCTGGCGCAGGGTGAATTCCAGGTTAATACCGCCGTTGAAGGTCTGCAGGCCGCCTATGCCCGCGATGAAAACGATGAATTCGTGAAAGCCACCGTGATCCGCGCCGCAGGCCAGGCCGATGCCGCGATGGAAGACGGCGACGCGCTCATTTTCATGAACTTCCGTGCTGACCGCGCGCGTGAAATCACCCGTGCTTTTGTTAACACCGACTTCGACGGCTTCGCGCGCAAGAAAGTGGTTAACCTGAACTTCGTAATGCTGACCGAATACGCTGCCGACATCAAAACGGCCGTTGCCTATCCGCCCGCCTCGCTGGCGAACACGTTTGGTGAGTGGATGGCGAAGAATGACAAAACGCAGCTGCGTATCTCTGAAACCGAAAAATACGCCCACGTCACCTTCTTCTTCAACGGCGGCGTCGAAGAACCGTTCACCGGTGAAGATCGCATCCTGATCAACTCACCGAAAGTGGCGACCTACGATCTGCAGCCGGAAATGAGCTCCGCAGAGCTGACCGAAAAACTGGTGGCCGCTATCGAAAGCGGGAAATACGACACCATCATCTGTAACTACCCGAACGGCGACATGGTCGGTCATACCGGTGTGATGGAAGCGGCGGTTAAAGCGGTTGAAGCGCTGGACCACTGTGTTGAGCAGGTGGCAAAAGCGGTTGAGTCCGTTGGCGGTCAACTGCTGATCACCGCTGACCACGGCAACGCCGAGCAAATGCGCGATCCGGCAACCGGTCAGGCGCACACCGCGCACACTAACCTGCCGGTTCCGCTGATTTATGTCGGCAACAAAAATGTGAAAGCGGTGGAAGGCGGCAAACTTTCCGATATCGCCCCCACCATGTTGACGCTAATGGGCATGGAAATCCCGCAAGAGATGACTGGTAAGCCGCTGTTCATCGTGGAATAATCCTTCCCCATGAGGGGAAAGACGATAAATAGCGAAAATGGGGCCATGAAACCAAGACGGTTTTCAGTCAGGCCCTTGATTTACGCCAGCGTGGTGAGCGCTGGCGTATTGTTGTGCACCTTTTCCGCCCACGCGGATGACCGCGATCAGCTTAAATCCATTCAGGCAGATATCGCCGCCAAAGAACGTGCTGTTCGTCAGCAACAGCAACAACGTTCTGGCCTGCTTGCGCAACTGAAGGCGCAGGAAGAGGCCATCTCCGCCGCCGCACGCCAGTTACGTGAAACGCAAAACACGCTTGCGCAGCTGAACAAACAAATCGAGGAGATGAATGCTTCTATTGCGAAGCTGGAACGGCAGAAAGCCAC
>NZ_JBFWLF010000189.1:0-9180 GCF_050252275.1 Citrobacter sp.
ACCCGACGTCCAAAAGAAATATTTTCAATATTGTCTGGCAGATCACCAATATTGAACGCCAAACGGTGAAAAACCCAACAAATTAGAATTTAACCAAATGATAAATATACATTTTTAAGAGCTGTCCGCACCAAAACACCCCAAACAAAAAGTGTGACGAAGATTACAGAATGCCGCAAAACGAATACCCATTATGAGTTACTCGCCAACGCGTCCTGAGGTTAAACGGGTATCAACAAATATTTAATAAAAATAAACAAAAATAAAACAAACGGGAACGCTAAATAAATTTCGTTTTCAACCTGGAATTCACTCATGAAAAATGAAAAGAGAAAGTCTGGAATTGAGCCAAAGGTTTTTTTCCCGCCGCTAATAATCGTCGGAATACTTTGCTGGCTAACGGTACGCGATCTCGATGCCGCAAATGTCGTTATTAATGCCGTCTTCAGTTATGTCACTAATGTCTGGGGATGGGCATTTGAGTGGTATATGGTCATTATGCTCATCGGCTGGTTCTGGCTGGTGTTTGGTCCCTACGCGAAAAAGAAATTAGGTGACGAGAAACCGGAGTTCAGCACCGCCAGCTGGATCTTCATGATGTTCGCCTCCTGTACTTCTGCCGCCGTGCTGTTCTGGGGATCGATAGAGATTTACTACTACATCTCCACGCCGCCGTTTGGCCTGGAACCTAACTCCACCGGAGCGAAAGAGATTGGCCTCGCTTACAGCCTGTTTCACTGGGGACCGCTGCCATGGGCGACTTATAGCTTCCTCTCCGTGGCCTTCGCCTACTTCTTCTTTGTGCGCAAGATGGACGTCATTCGTCCCAGCTCCACGCTGGTGCCGCTGGTCGGCGAAAAACACGCCAAAGGTCTGTTAGGCACCATCATTGATAACTTCTATCTGGTCGCACTGATCTTCGCGATGGGCACCAGCCTTGGGCTGGCGACGCCGCTGGTCACCGAATGTATGCAGTACCTGTTTGGTATCCCGCACACGCTGCAACTGGATGCGATCATCATTACCTGCTGGATCATTCTTAACGCCATTTGCGTGGCCTGCGGCCTGCAAAAAGGGGTCAGGATCGCCAGTGACGTGCGCAGCTATCTGAGCTTCCTGATGCTCGGCTGGGTGTTCATCGTCAGCGGCGCCAGCTTCATTATGAACTACTTCACCGACTCCGTCGGGACGCTGCTGATGTATCTGCCGCGCATGCTGTTCTACACCGACCCGATCGCCAAAGGCGGTTTCCCACAGGGCTGGACGGTCTTCTACTGGGCGTGGTGGGTGATTTACGCCATTCAGATGAGCATCTTCCTGGCGCGTATCTCTCGCGGTCGTACCGTGCGTGAACTGTGCTTTGGCATGGTGCTGGGCCTGACGGCCTCCACCTGGATCCTGTGGACGGTACTGGGCAGTAACACTCTGCTGTTGATGGATAAAAACATCATCAACATCCCGCAACTGATTGCCGATCACGGCGTGCCGCGCGCGATTATCGAAACCTGGGCCGCCCTGCCGCTCAGCACCGCCACGATGTGGGGATTCTTTATTCTCTGCTTTATTGCCACCGTTACGCTGATCAACGCCTGCTCTTACACCCTGGCAATGTCGACCTGTCGTGAAGTGCGTGATGGCGAAGAGCCGCCGTTACTGGTGCGTATCGGCTGGTCAGTGCTGGTCGGCGTGATTGGCATCGTGCTGCTGGCACTCGGCGGCCTGAAGCCAATACAAACCGCGATTATCGCCGGGGGCTGCCCGCTGTTCTTCGTCAACATTATGGTGACGCTCTCCTTTATCAAAGACGCCAAAGTGCACTGGAAAGATAAATAAACCTAATTACCCCATGACATAGAGGTTAGAAGATGGATTTCAATTTCAATGATGAGCAGGAACTGTTTGTCGCCGGTATTCGTGAACTGATGGCCAGTGAGAACTGGGAAGCCTATTTTGCCGAATGCGATCGCGACAGCGTGTATCCGGAGCGTTTCGTGAAAGCGCTGGCGGACATGGGCATCGATAGCCTGCTGATCCCGGAAGAACATGGCGGCCTGGAAGCCGGATTCGTCACCGTGGCTGCCGTCTGGATGGAACTGGGACGCCTCGGTGCGCCTACGTACGTGCTGTATCAGCTGCCGGGCGGGTTTAATACCTTCCTGCGCGAAGGCACCCAGGAGCAGATCGATAAAATCATGGCGTTCCAGGGAACCGGGAAACAAATGTGGAACTCCGCCATCACCGAACCGGGAGCGGGATCGGATGTTGGTAGTCTGAAAACCACTTATACCCGCAAAAATGGTAAGGTTTATCTTAATGGTAGTAAGTGTTTTATCACCAGTAGCGCCTACACCCCTTATATCGTGGTGATGGCAAGAGACGGCGCTTCCCCGGATAAACCTGTCTATACCGAATGGTTTGTCGACATGAGTAAACCCGGCATCAAGGTCAACAAACTTGAGAAGTTGGGTCTGCGCATGGACAGCTGCTGTGAAATCAACTTTGACGATGTCGAGCTGGACGAAAAAGACATGTTCGGTCGGGAAGGTAACGGCTTTAACCGCGTAAAAGAAGAGTTCGACCACGAACGTTTCCTGGTAGCCCTCACCAACTACGGTACAGCAATGTGCGCCTTTGAAGATGCGGCGCGCTACGCCAACCAGCGCGTGCAGTTTGGCGAAACGATCGGTCGTTTCCAGTTGATCCAGGAGAAGTTCGCCCATATGGCGATCAAATTAAACTCCATGAAAAACATGCTGTTAGAAGCGGCATGGAAAGCCGACAACGGTACCATCACCTCGGGTGATGCGGCGATGTGTAAATACTTCTGCGCCAACGCGGCGTTTGAAGTCGTGGACACCTCCATGCAGGTTCTCGGTGGTGTTGGGATTGCGGGTAACCACCGCATCACCCGCTTCTGGCGTGACCTGCGCGTTGACCGCGTATCCGGCGGCTCTGACGAAATGCAGATCCTGACGCTCGGTCGTGCCGTGCTGAAACAATACCGTTAAGACAGCGACATGCCCGGTGGCGCTGCGCTTACCGGGCCAATGCTTTGCGTCTTATCAGGCCTACAAATTTATCAGGAGCATTTTATGGATCGTCTACCAATGCCTGCTTTTGGGCCGCTTGCCGGGCTGCGGGTTGTCTTCTCCGGGATCGAAATCGCCGGGCCGTTCGCCGGTCAGATGTTTGCCGAGTGGGGCGCTGAAGTTATCTGGATTGAGAACGTCGCCTGGGCCGATACCATCCGTGTTCAGCCAAACTATCCGCAGCTGTCGCGGCGTAATTTGCACGCGCTCTCGCTGAATATTTTTAAAGATGAAGGTCGGGAAGCGTTTCTGAAACTGATGGAAACCACCGATATCTTCATTGAAGCCAGTAAAGGTCCGGCGTTTGCCCGTCGTGGAATTACCGATGAGGTTCTGTGGCAACATAACCCGAAACTGGTTATCGCTCACCTGTCTGGCTTCGGTCAGTACGGTACCGAGGAGTACACCAACCTTCCGGCCTATAACACCATCGCTCAGGCCTTCAGCGGTTATCTGATCCAAAACGGCGACGTTGATCAGCCGATGCCCGCGTTCCCCTACACCGCCGACTACTTCTCCGGCATGACGGCCACCACGGCCGCGCTGGCGGCACTGCATAAGGTGCGGGAAACCGGCAAAGGCGAAAGTATCGATGTGGCGATGTACGAAGTGATGCTGCGCATGGGTCAGTATTTCATGATGGATTACTTCAACGGCGGTGAAATTTGCCCGCGCATGACCAAAGGTAAAGACCCCTATTACGCCGGTTGTGGGCTGTATAAATGCGCCGACGGTTACATCGTGATGGAGCTGGTCGGGATTACCCAGGTCACCGAATGCTTTAAAGACATCGGTCTGGCGCACATTCTCGGTACGCCGGAAGTGCCGGAAGGAACACAACTGATTCACCGCGTCGAGTGCCCGTACGGACCGCTGGTCGAAGAAAAACTGGATGCGTGGCTGGCCGCACACACCATCGAGGAAGTGCAGGCGCGTTTCGCCGAGCTGAATATCGCCTGCGCCAAAGTGCTGACCATTCCGGAGCTGGAAGGCAATCCGCAGTACGTTGCCCGCGAATCCATTACCCAGTGGCAAACGATGGATGGCCGCACCTGCAAAGGGCCAAACGTCATGCCGAAATTCAAAAACAATCCGGGGAAAATCTGGCGCGGCATGCCGTCGCACGGCATGGACACTGCCGCCATTCTGAAAAATATCGGTTACAACGACGCAGACATTAAGGAACTGGTCAGTAAGGGTCTGGCCAAAGTTGAGAACTAAATGCGAAATGCTGACCGGCTCGCCCGGTTAGCACAACGCCTGTGAAAATGGACAGGAGTGCAATGGATATCGTTGGCGGACAACACTTACGCCAGATGTGGGACGATCTGGCCGAAGTTTATGGCAGTAAAACAGCGCTGATTTGCGAATCCAGCGAAGGGGACGTGCGCCAGTACAGCTACGCCTCGCTTAACGAGGAAATCAATCGGACGGCAAACCTTTTCCACTCATTGGGCATTCGCAAAGGTGATAAGGTCGCCCTGCATCTGGATAACTGCCCGGAGTTTTTCTTTTGCGGGTTCGGGCTGGCGAAAATTGGTGCGGTCATGGTGCCGATCAATGCCCGTCTGCTGCGTGAAGAAAGCGCGTGGATCCTGCAAAACAGTGACGTTCAGTTGCTGGTAACCAGCGCCGCTTTTTATCCGATGTATCGGCAGATCCAACAGGATGAGACGACGCCGCTTAGCCATATCTGCCTGATTGGTGAGGCGTTGCCGATCGCTGACGGCGTAAGCCATTTCACGACGCTGAAGGATCAGCAGCCGACGACATTGCGCTATACCCCACCGTTGTCCACGGACGACATGGCCGAGATCCTGTTTACCTCCGGCACCACTTCCCGCCCTAAAGGGGTGGTCATCACCCATTACAACCTGCGTTTTGCCGGCTACTACTCGTCGTGGCAATGCGCCCTGCGTGATGACGATGTTTACCTGACGGTCATGCCTGCGTTTCATATCGACTGTCAGTGCACTGCCGCCATGGCCGCCTTCTCGGTGGGCGCAACCTTTGTGCTGATAGAGAAATACAGCGCCCGCGCTTTCTGGGGACAAGTGCGTAAATACCGCGCGACCGTCACGGAATGCATCCCGATGATGATCAGAACGCTGATGGTTCAACCCGTATCACCGCTGGACAGAGAGCACTGTTTACGGGAAGTGATGTATTACCTCAACCTGTCAGTGCAGGAAAAAGATGCATTTGTTGAACGCTTCGGTGTGCGTCTGCTGACCTCTTACGGCATGACGGAAACCATTGTCGGCATCATCGGCGATCGCCCCGGTGATAAGCGACGCTGGCCCTCTATTGGACGTCCCGGCTTTTGTTACGAAGCAGAAATTCGCGATGAGCAAAACCGTGCGCTGCCCGCCGGTGAAATTGGGGAAATCTGTATTAAGGGCGTGCCGGGTAAAACGATTTTCAAAGAGTACTACGGCAGGCCGGATGCCACCGCCAAAGCGCTCGAGCCGAACGGCTGGCTGCATACCGGTGATTCCGGCTATCGCGACGAAGACGGTTTTTTCTATTTTGTCGATCGCCGCTGCAACATGATTAAGCGAGGGGGAGAAAACGTCTCCTGCGTGGAGCTGGAAAATATTATTTCGGCACACCCCAAAATTCAGGACATCGTCGTTATTGGAATTAACGATTCAATTCGTGACGAAGCGATAAAAGCCTTTGTGGTACTCAACGAGGGTGAAACGCTCAGTGAAGAAGAGTTTTTCAGCTTCTGCGAAAAAAATATGGCGAAATTTAAAGTCCCTTCAATTATGGAGATTAGAACCGACCTGCCGCGAAATTGTTCAGGAAAAATAATCAAAAAAAACCTGAAATAACCCTACAGACAGGAATAACCCCTGCCAGACATCCTATTTTTGGAGATGAACCATGAGTGAATCTTTACATTTAACCCGCAACGGATCGATTCTGGAAATTATATTGGATCGACCAAAAGCAAATGCGATCGATGCCAAAACCAGTTTCCAGATGGGTGAGGTTTTTCTTAATTTTCGTGACGATCCCGAACTGCGCGTGGCGATTGTCACCGGCGCAGGCGAGAAGTTTTTTTCCGCCGGTTGGGATTTAAAAGCCGCGGCGGAAGGTGAAGCACCAGACGCCGATTTTGGCCCTGGCGGATTCGCTGGCCTGACTGAAATCTTCAATCTCGACAAACCGGTGATCGCTGCCGTCAATGGCTATGCATTCGGCGGTGGCTTTGAACTGGCGCTGGCCGCAGACTTTATTGTCTGTGCTGATAACGCCAGCTTTGCCCTCCCTGAAGCCAAACTTGGCATCGTACCGGACAGCGGCGGCGTCCTGCGTCTGCCGAAAATACTGCCCCCGGCCATCGTCAATGAAATGATCATGACCGGCAGACGCATGGATGCAGACGAAGCGCTGCGTTGGGGGATCGTCAATCGCGTGGTCAGCCAACAGGAACTGATGGACAGCGCGCGTGAACTGGCACAACAGCTGGTGAACAGCGCACCACTGGCCATCGCCGCGCTGAAAGAGATTTACCGCACAACCAGTGAAATGCCAGTGGAAGAGGCTTATCGTTTCATCCGCAGCGGCGTGCTGAAACACTATCCGTCCGTGCTGCACTCCGAAGATGCGCTCGAAGGGCCGCAGGCGTTTGCTGAAAAACGCGATCCGGTCTGGAAAGGACGCTAATGCCTTATGGCGCTGCGCTTATCCGGCAAAAAAACAATTGAGGAATGTCGATGAGTTTTTACGCCTTTGAAGGCTTAATTCCCGTGGTCCATCCCGAGGCGTATGTGCATCCCAGCGCAGTACTGATTGGCGATGTCATCGTAGGGGCTGGCGTATACGTCGGCCCGCTCGCCTCACTGCGCGGGGACTATGGCCGCTTAATCCTTGAAGCGGGATCCAACCTTCAGGATGGCTGCATTATGCATGGCTACTGCGATACGGACACGGTGGTACGCGAGAATGGACACATCGGACACGGTGCTATCCTGCACGGTTGCGTGATAGGCCGGGACGCACTGGTCGGCATGAACTGCGTGATCATGGACGGTGCGGTGATCGGCGACGAAAGCATTGTCGCCGCCATGAGTTTCGTCAAAGCCGGATTTACTGGCGCCACACGACAGTTGCTGGTCGGCACGCCAGCCCGCGTCATGCGTGAGGTCAGCGAACAGGAACTGCACTGGAAGCGGCTGAATACTCAGGAATATCAGGATCTCGCCGTACGCTGTCGGGCATCGCTACGGGAAACGTTGCCATTAACGGCGGTTGAAGCAAACCGGCCGCGCCTGAAGGGCACAACGGAGGTGAAGCCTAAATCGGCCATGTAATCATGCCGGATGGCGGCGCAAGGCACCATCCGGCAAAACCGAACTTATCGACGCATACTTTTTGACAACATCATCTGCCATTTTTGCTCGCGGTTTAGTTCTGATGGCGGCACCGCCGACATCCGCGGCGATTTGCTGACCATCTTCACCTGCGCGCTATGCCCAAGGCGGGCATACAGCTGTGGATCAATATGCGTCACTCTGACCAGGCGCTGACACTGACATCCACGACCTTCCAGTTGATTAGGGATAGTCTTAGTCTCGCAATTAATCTCCCCGACCTCAGCGAGAATATAAGAGACGGTATTGATCGCTTTGCAGTGATCCATATTAAAGTGCTTCGCGATCTCTTTCGCACTTACCCAACGCTTTTCTGCCATCACCCAATCGGCAATTAACAGATAAAGCGGCTTTTCAACATATTTTTCACACATAAGCACACCATTTCACAAATTAAAAATCTTGTTATGCCCTGTCCGTAAAAATACAAAACAAGACCCTATTTAAATTGTGGGATTCAATGATAGTAAGCAACTTAGCGGCGCATTAGTGTGAGCCAAATCTTGCTTGTTACAATGAAAATTGTCCTGTTGCGCAATATATCTCCAGGAATGAACTGAGTGCATAAAAAAACGGCCCCGTTTCCGGAGCCGTTTTTAAAACCGGGGCAAATGATGCCGCCGCTTATTTTTTAATTTGCGCGTGCATTTCCTGAACGGAGATGACTTTCTCTGTTGCATCGGCATTCAGCGCCATCGCGGTGGCAAAGCCGCCGTTCAGCGTGGTGTCGTAGTGCACTTTGTACTGTAGTGCGCTACGGCGAATCACCCTGGAGTCTTCAATGGCGCGACGCCCTGCGGTGGTGTTGATGATGTAGGTGTATTCGCCATTCTTGATACGGTCCTGAATGTGCGGACGACCTTCATGCACCTTGTTCACCAGACGTGGGTTGATACCTGCTTCACCCAGCACAATCGCGGTACCGTGGGTGGCGTCCAGTTCAAAGCCCTGCTTCAGCAGTTTCGCCGCCAGGTCAACCACGCGCTCTTTGTCGCCCTCACGTACGGAGAGCAGCGCACGGCCCTGTTTTTTCATGGTAGAACTGCTGCCCAGTTGCGCCTTGGCGAACGCTTCCGCAAAGGTACGCCCCACGCCCATCACTTCCCCGGTGGAGCGCATTTCTGGCCCTAACAGCGGGTCGACGCCCGGGAATTTGTTGAACGGCAGCACCACTTCTTTCACCGAGTAGTACGGCGGGATAATTTCTTTGGTCACGCCCTGTTCGGTCAGCGATTTACCGGCCATCACACGCGCCGCCACTTTCGCCAGCGGTACGCCGGTCGCTTTAGAGACGAACGGTACGGTACGCGCCGCACGTGGATTCACTTCAATCAGGTAGACTTCGTTATCTTTCACTGCAAACTGGACGTTCATCAGACCGCGAACCTGCAGTTCGAAGGCCAGTTTCTGTACCTGCTGGCGCATCACATCCTGAATTTCCTGGCTCAGCGTGTAGGCCGGCAGAGAACAGGCAGAGTCACCCGAGTGGACGCCCGCTTGTTCGATGTGTTCCATGATGCCGCCAATCAGCACCATTTCACCGTCGCAGATGGCGTCAACGTCCACTTCAACCGCGTCATCCAGGAAGCGGTCGAGCAGAACCGGCGCGTCGTTGGAAACGCTAACGGCGGTCTGGAAGTAGCGGCGCTGATCAGCTTCGTCGTAGACAATTTCCATCGCCCGGCCGCCCAGCACGTAGGACGGACGCA
>NZ_JBFWLF010000190.1:0-9057 GCF_050252275.1 Citrobacter sp.
AAGTTGATGCTGGCAAGATGGAAGGTACGTTCAAGCGTCAGCCAGAACGTTCTGATCTGTCTGCGGACATTAACGAACACCTGATCGTCGAGCTTTACTCCAAGTAAAGCTTAGTACCAAAGAGAGGACACAATGCAGGGTTCTGTGACAGAGTTTCTAAAACCGCGCCTGGTAGATATCGAGCAAGTGAGTTCGACGCACGCCAAGGTGACCCTTGAGCCTTTAGAGCGTGGCTTCGGCCATACTCTGGGTAACGCACTGCGCCGTATTCTGCTCTCATCGATGCCGGGTTGCGCGGTGACCGAGGTTGAGATTGATGGTGTACTACATGAGTACAGCACCAAAGAAGGCGTTCAGGAAGATATCCTGGAAATCCTGCTCAACCTGAAAGGGCTGGCGGTGAGAGTTCAGGGTAAAGATGAAGTTATTCTTACCTTGAATAAATCTGGCATTGGCCCTGTGACTGCAGCCGACATTACCCATGACGGGGATGTCGAAATCGTCAAGCCGCAGCACGTGATCTGCCACCTGACCGATGAGAACGCGTCTATTAGCATGCGTATCAAAGTTCAGCGCGGTCGTGGTTATGTGCCGGCTTCTACCCGAATTCATTCGGAAGAAGATGAGCGCCCAATCGGCCGTCTGCTGGTCGACGCATGCTACAGCCCTGTAGAGCGTATTGCCTACAATGTTGAAGCAGCGCGTGTAGAACAGCGTACCGACCTGGACAAGCTGGTCATCGAAATGGAAACCAACGGCACAATCGATCCTGAAGAGGCGATTCGTCGTGCGGCGACCATTCTGGCAGAACAACTGGAAGCTTTCGTTGATTTACGTGATGTACGTCAGCCGGAAGTGAAAGAAGAGAAACCAGAATTCGATCCGATCCTGCTGCGCCCTGTTGACGATCTGGAATTGACTGTCCGCTCTGCTAACTGCCTTAAAGCAGAAGCTATCCACTATATCGGTGATCTGGTACAGCGTACTGAGGTTGAGCTTCTTAAGACGCCTAACCTTGGTAAAAAATCTCTTACTGAGATTAAAGACGTGCTGGCTTCCCGTGGACTGTCTCTGGGCATGCGCCTGGAAAACTGGCCACCGGCAAGCATCGCTGACGAGTAACCGGATCACAGGTTAAGGTTTTACTGAGAAGGATAAGGTCATGCGCCATCGTAAGAGTGGTCGTCAACTGAACCGCAACAGCAGCCATCGCCAGGCTATGTTCCGCAACATGGCAGGTTCACTGGTTCGTCATGAAATCATCAAGACGACCCTGCCTAAAGCGAAAGAGCTGCGTCGCGTAGTTGAGCCGCTGATTACTCTTGCCAAGACTGATAGCGTAGCTAATCGTCGTCTGGCATTCGCCCGCACTCGTGATAACGAGATCGTGGCAAAACTGTTTAACGAGCTGGGCCCGCGTTTCGCGAGCCGCGCCGGTGGTTACACTCGCATTCTGAAGTGTGGCTTCCGTGCAGGCGACAATGCGCCGATGGCATACATCGAGCTGGTTGATCGCTCTGAGTCGAAAGCAGAAGCTGCTGCAGAGTAATCTGTAGTAACGTAAAAAAACCCGCCTCGGCGGGTTTTTTTATATCCGCAGCACCCCCACTTATCTACAATATCTGTACTCTTTTTGTTCATCCCCTGGAGTCATTATGTGGTTACTGGACCAGTGGGCAGAGCGTCATATCATCGATGCACAAAGAAAAGGTGAGTTTGAAGATCTTCGCGGCGCTGGCCAACCGTTGGTGCTGGATGATGATTCACATGTGCCTGATGAGCTACGTGCCGGTTATCGCTTACTGAAGAACGCAGGCTGTCTCCCACCCGAACTGGAGCAGCGGAAAGAAGCCATCCAGTTGTTGGATCTGCTGAGCGGCCTGCGGCAGGATGATCCGCAGTATCAGGAAGTGAGTCGGCGTTTGTCACTGCTGGAACTGAAGCTGCGGCAGTCCGGTCTGAGCACGGAATTTTTACGCGGTGAGTATGCTGATAAGTTACTGCATAAAATTAACGATAATTAATGGAGTGGACATGTATCGCATTGGTGAGTTAGCAAAGCTGGCGGAAGTGACCCCTGATACGATCCGCTACTATGAAAAGCAGCAGATGATGGAGCATGAGGTGCGCACAGAAGGCGGTTTCCGGTTATATACGGAAAAGGATCTTCAACGGCTTAAATTCATCCGCTATGCCCGACAGCTTGGCTTTACCCTTGAGTCGATCCGTGAATTGTTATCGATCCGTATCGATCCTGAACATCATACCTGTCAGGAATCCAAAGGGATCGTGCAGGAAAGGCTGAAAGAAGTTGAAGCTCGTATTGCCGAACTGCAAAGCATGCAGCGTTCATTGCAGCGTTTGAACGATGCCTGCTGTGGCACTGCGCATAGCAGTGTGTACTGCTCAATTCTGGAAGCTCTTGAACAAGGAGCCAGTGGAGTGGCGTCGGGCTGTTGATTTATCAGACAGGTGGGACTACACTCCCGCCGTTAAACTACAAACTGGAGCTATTATGAGTCGTTATCAGCATACAAAAGGGCAGATAAAGGACAATGCCATTGAGGCATTATTGCATGACCCTCTATTCAGACAGCGTGTTGAAAAGAATAAGAAAGGGAAAGGGAGTTATTTACGTAAAGGCAAACACGGTAACCGGGGTAACTGGGAGGCCAGTGGCAAGAAAGTGAATCACTTTTTTACCACTGGCCTTCTGCTTTCTGCGGTCTGTTAAGAACGATTATTCTGTTCTTTCAGCAGGTCGCGGATCTCAGTAAGCAAGACTTCTTCTTTCGTCGGTGCAGGTGCAGCCGCCGGCTCTTCTTTCTTACGATTGAGTTTGTTAATGAGCTTAATTGCCATGAAAATAGCAAAGGCGACAATCACAAAGTCGAAGATATTCTGAATAAACACGCCATAATGCATCACAACGGCCGGGATATCTCCCTGCGCATCACGCAACGTCACAGCAAACTGTTTAAAATCGATCCCACCAATTAACAAACCCAGCGGCGGCATAATGATATCGGCAACCAGTGACGATACAATTTTACCGAACGCCGCACCGATAATGACACCCACTGCCAAATCGACAACATTCCCGCGCATCGCGAATTCGCGAAACTCTTTAATAATGCTCATTATATTCTCCCTATGCAGCTGACGTTAATAAGTTTAACAAATGTTAAGGCATTTGCCATTTAAGTATTGAGATTAAGATTATGAATTAATCCTTGATAAATCAGGGGATTAAAAAGGGTGCAAACAACGCACCCTTCAATGTTAAAGGAAGAAAGGACTTGGCTGGAATAAGCGTTCGACGTCGGTAATAAACTTTTTATCCGTCAGGAACATAATGACGTGATCGCCTTGTTCGATGCGTAAGTTGTCATTGGCAATCATCACATCGTTACCACGCACGACAGCACCAATAATCGTGCCTGGCGGAAGTTTGATCTCGTCGATGACTCGGCCGACAACGCGTGAGGTACTTTCATCGCCGTGAGCGACAGCTTCAATCGCTTCCGCGACGCCACGGCGTAATGAAGAGACGCCAACGATGTCCGCTTTTCGCACATGGCTAAGGAGAGCCGAGATGGTTGCTTGCTGGGGAGAGATCGCGATATCGATCACACTACCCTGAACAAGATCGACATAAGCGCGGCGTTGAATCAACACCATCACCTTTTTCGCCCCCATGCGCTTAGCCAACATCGCTGACATGATGTTAGCTTCATCGTCGTTGGTAACGGCAATAAACAGATCGACCTGATCGATATGCTCTTCGGCCAGCAATTCTTGATCCGAGGCGTCGCCAAAAAAGACGATCGTATTCTGAAGTTTTTCGGCCAGCTCGGCAGCGCGCTGTTGATCGCGTTCGATCAATTTCACGCTGTAATCTTTTTCCAGACGATGCGCCAGACCTGCACCGATGTTACCGCCGCCAACCAGCATGATGCGCTTGTAAGGCTTTTCGAGGCGTTGCAGTTCGCTCATCACAGCACGAATGTGCTGGGAAGCGGCAATAAAGAAGACTTCGTCGCCCGCTTCCACAATGGTGGAGCCCTGTGGGCGGATCGGTCTGTCGTGACGGAAAATCGCCGCAACGCGGGTATCGATATGCGGCATATGCTCCCGCATCGTTGAGAGCGCGTTCCCGATCAGTGGGCCACCGTAATAGGCTTTTACGACGGCAAGGCTCACTTTGCCTTCTGCGAAATTGACGACCTGTAATGCGCCTGGATATTCGATCAGGCGGTAAATGCTGTCGATGACCAGTTGTTCGGGCGCGATCAGGTGATCGATAGGTACGGCTTCTGAGTGGAACAGCTTGTCCGCATCACGGACATAATCGGGAGAGCGGATACGGGCGATTCGGTTCGGCGTATTAAACAGCGAATAAGCCACCTGGCAGGCAACCATGTTCGTTTCATCAGAACTGGTCACGGCAACCAGCATATCCGCATCATCCGCCCCGGCTTCACGCAGCACGCGTGGGTGCGAGCCGTGTCCCTGAACGACACGCAGATCGAACTTATCCTGCAGGCTGCGCAGGCGTTCACCGTTGGTATCCACCACGGTGATGTCGTTGTTCTCGCCGACCAGGTTCTCTGCCAGCGTTCCACCCACCTGTCCTGCGCCCAGAATGATTATTTTCATCAGTCGTGACCCGTTATCCCATCACTTTTGATTAGCTTAGCGTAAAAGAAGCCATCACCGTCTTCTGCACCCGGCAGATTTTGAAGACCCGGCATTTCGGGTGTGCCTGTCTCGCTAAGCATGGCATCCGTCGTACGCTGTAAGAAGGCGTGAACTTGCTGACTGTTCTCTTCCGGCAAAACGGAACAGGTGGCATAGACCAGCGTGCCGCCGGATTTCAGATGCGGCCAGACGGCATCAAGAATTTCAGCCTGTAGCTTTGCCAGTTCGGTAATATCCCGATCGCGGCGGAGCCATTTGATATCCGGGTGACGTCGGATAACTCCGGTTGCAGAGCAGGGGGCATCTAACAGGATACGATCAAACTGCTGCTCGCCGCACCATTGTGCAGGAAAACGCCCATCACCCTGCTTAACCGTCGCTTTCATCCCAAGACGTTTCAGGTTGTCATAAACGCGGGAGAGTCGTTGTTCATCCACATCAACTGCCAGCACGTTTGCTTCGGGAGCCGCTTCGAGGATGTGGGTGGTTTTACCGCCTGGTGCTGCACACAGATCTAAAATGTGTTCGCCGTTTTGCGGAGCAAGGAAGGCCACGCACCCCTGAGCAGAGGTGTCCTGAACGGTGACCCATCCTTCATCGAACCCCGGAAGTGTATGGACCGGTGCGGGTGTTTCCAGACGGATGGCATCAGGATAGTCGGGATGAATGAAACCTTTCATCCCGGCGTTTTCGAGCAATGCCAGCCAGCTCTCGCGCGTATGGTGTATGCGATTCACACGTAGCCACATCGGGGGGCGCTGATTGTTGGCATCAATAATCGCTTCCCATTGGGTGGGGTACGCCTTTTGCAGGCGTTTAAGTAGCCATCCCGGGTGCAGAAAACACGCGTCGCTGCTGGCGAATTCCGCGAGTAGTTCTTCTTGTTGACGCTGGAACTGACGCAGAACACCGTTTATTAGCCCTTTAAGCTGAGGGCGCTTTATCGCTACGGCGCCTTCGACCGTTTCCGCCAGCGCTGCATGTGGAGGAATTCGGGTATGCAGTAATTGATAGAATCCCACCATGATCAGGTAGTGCACGGTGCGCTGTTTTCCCGTCATTGGGCGGGACATCAGTTTGTTGATCAACCAGTCGAGTTGCGACAGCGTACGCAGAACCCCAAAACAGAGTTCCTGTAGCAGCGCTTTGTCTTTATCGGAGACTTTTTGTTGTAGCGGCGGCAGGACATTGCTCAGTGAATGCCCTTGCTCGACGACCTGTTCAACGGCCTGCGCCGCCATACTGCGTAAGTTAAGTTTCTTATTCATAACCGCAAAAATAAAAAGGCCCGGTAACACCGGGCGTTATCAGAAGTGACCGTCAGACCAGACGGTTGCCAGGAATGAACCATTCCCGACGTGAATTCAGAAGATCCTGGGCGCTCATCGCTTTTTTCCCGGCGGGTTGCAATGAGAGCAGGTTCAGGACTCCATTGCCGGTCGCGACCTGAATGCCTTGTTTCGTGGCGTCAAGGATGGTTCCCGGTTCTGCCAGCGTCGGCGTCGCTATTACGGATGCCTGCCAGACTTTTACCGGCTGGCCGTCAATTTCCAGCCAGCTCATTGGCCAGGGATTGAATGCGCGAATGCAACGTTCCAGTTGTGCCGCAGAAAGCGACCAGTCGATGCGCGCTTCTTCTTTACTGAGCTTTTCTGCGTGAGTGACTAGCGATTCATCTTGCACTTGCGGATTTGCACGGCCCTCAGCTAACTGCTTCAGCGTTTCGATCAGCCCCAGCGGACCAAGATCCGCCAGCTTGTCGTACAGCGTGCCGCTGGTGTCTTGCGCGGTGATGGGGCAGGCGAGCTTATAGAGCATATCGCCCGTATCGAGACCCACGTCCATTTGCATAATGGTCACGCCCGTTTCAGCGTCCCCAGCCCAAAGAGAACGTTGAATGGGCGCCGCGCCGCGCCAGCGCGGCAGCAGCGAACCGTGGACGTTAATGCAGCCGAGACGCGGCATATCCAGCACGGCTTTCGGCAGAATCAGACCATACGCGACGACGACCATAACATCTGCATTCAGGTCAGAAACCAGGTGCTGGTTTTCCTGCGGGCGCAAGGAAACGGGTTGGAAAACCGGAATGCCTTTTTCTTCTGCCAGCACTTTTACCGGGCTCGGCATCAGTTTTTTTCCCCGACCTGCCGGGCGATCGGGCTGGGTAAATACCCCGACGACGTGATGTTCAGAAGACAACAGCGCGTCAAGATGACGCGCTGCAAAGTCAGGTGTACCCGCAAAAATAATACGTAGTGAATCTGACACGGTGATTCTTGTCCTTAAGCTCGTGCGTTCAGGCGGTCGAGTTTCTCAACTTTCTGACGAATACGTTGCTGCTTCAGCGGTGACAAATAATCGATAAACAGTTTACCGACCAGGTGATCCATCTCGTGCTGAATACAGATAGCCAGCAGGCCGTCGGCTTCCAGTTCAAACGGTTTACCCTCGCGATTGAGCGCGCGAACTTTCACTTTCTCAGCACGCGGCACTAAAGCACGCTGTTCCGGAATAGACAGACAACCTTCTTCAATACCGGTCTCGCCTTCTTTTTCCAGCAGTTCCGGGTTAATTAACACCAGGCGTTCGTCACGATTTTCCGACACGTCAATGACGATAATCCGCTGATGAATATCAACCTGCGTTGCTGCGAGGCCAATACCTTCTTCCGCGTACATCGTCTCGAACATATCATCAACGATACGCTGAATTTCTGCATTCACTTCTTCTACCGGCTTTGCGACTTTGCGAAGGCGCTCGTCCGGAATATGTAACACTTGCAAAACTGACATAGTTATCCAGAGTTGTGTTCAGGAGTTGGAAAGATTATTACCTCTATTCTAGACAAATCCCCCCCTGATTGACAGCATCAGTGACCAATCGCAAAGATTGCTAAGACTGCTTGTGGCAGGGGGATAAGGATGACCCGTACCGAAATTTGGCTACGTTTAATGGCTGTGAATGAGTTGTTCGGCGATGAGATGGTGCGCGTCGCTCACGGACTGATATCACAGCCGGCTATTGATATCGCCGCATTGCGGCGTGCCGGCCTTTCCCCTTCCCAGGCAACGCGCTTTTTGACCTTTCCGGAAAAAGAACTGGAAAGAACCCTTCGCTGGCTTGAGTTGCCGCACCATGACTTATTACTGGCAGACAGTGAAGATTATCCTGCGCAGCTTCGCGCCATTGAAGATTATCCCGGTGCGGTTTTTGTCGTTGGCTCCCCGCGATGTCTCCATGATTTTCAACTCGCCATCGTGGGAAGCCGAACGCCGTCCTGGTATGGCGAACGATGGGGGCAGATGTTTTGTGAGAAACTGGCCAGTTGGGATATCACCATTACCAGCGGTCTGGCGCGAGGTATTGATGGCATCGCCCATCGGGCGGCGATCCAGGCAAAGGGGAAAAGCATTGCCGTATTAGGCAACGGCCTGCAATCCGTCTATCCCCGCCGACATGCCGGGATGGCCGATGCGTTGCTGGAAACGGGAGGCGCGCTGGTGTCCGAATTTCCGTTAATGATGGCCCCTTTACCGCGCAACTTTCCCCGCCGGAACCGTATCATTAGCGGTCTGAGTAAAGGGGTTCTGGTGGTTGAGGCGGCATTACGCAGTGGCTCGTTGGTCACCGCGCGCTGTGCGTTAGAGCAAGGACGAGAGGTGTTCGCTATCCCTGGCCCCCTCGGCAGCCCCGGAAGCGAAGGGCCACACTGGCTGGTGAAGCAGGGTGCCACCCTTGTGACGGCCCCAGAGGAAATCATGGAAAATTTGCAGTACGGCTTGCATTGGCTGCCAGATGAGCCTGAAAAATCACTTTATTCATCAGATCAGGAAGGCGCAGCATTGCCATTTCCCGAGCTCCTGGCTAACGTAGGAGATGAGGTAACACCTGTTGACGTCGTCGCTGAACGTGCCGGCCAACCTGTGCCAGAGGTAGTGGCTCAGCTACTCGAACTGGAGTTAGCAGGATGGATCGCAGTTGTACCCGGCGGCTATGTCCGATTGAGGAGGGCATGCCATGTTCGACGTACTAATGTATTTGTTTGAGACATATATCCACAATGAAGCTGAATTACGTGTGGATCAGGACAAACTTGAACGGGATCTTACCGACGCTGGTTTTGATCGTGAAGACATCTACAACGCGCTCCTGTGGCTGGAAAAGCTTGCTGACTACCAGGAAGGTCTTGCCGAGCCGATGCAGCTCGCCTCCGATCCTCTCTCTGTGCGTATTTATACCCCAGAAGAGTGTGACCGACTGGATGCCAGTTGCCGCGGATTCCTGTTATTCCTTGAGCAGATTCAGGTGCTAAACCTCGAAACGCGAGAAATGGTGATTGAACGTGTGCTCGCGCTG
>NZ_JBFWLF010000191.1:0-9036 GCF_050252275.1 Citrobacter sp.
TGGAAAACGTCAATTTTCAGCTTAAGCCTGGGCAGATGCTCGGCATCTGCGGGCCGACCGGCGCGGGTAAAAGTACCGTGTTGTCGCTGATTCAGCGCCATTTCGATATCACCGAGGGGGATATCCGTTTTCATGACATCCCTCTGCCATGCCTGCAACTGGATAGCTGGCGCAGTCGGCTGGCGGTGGTCAGTCAGACGCCATTCCTGTTTTCGGATACCGTGGCGAATAACATTGCGCTGGGCTGCCCCAGCGCCACGCAACAGGATATTGAACATGTGGCGCGTTTAGCCAGCGTACATGAGGATATTCTTCGTCTGCCGCAGGGCTACGATACCGAGGTCGGCGAGCGCGGCGTGATGCTTTCTGGCGGACAGAAACAGCGTATCTCCATTGCGCGGGCGCTGTTGCTGAATGCCGAAATCCTGGTCCTGGACGACGCCCTGTCGGCGGTGGACGGGCGAACGGAGCATCAGATCTTGCACAATCTGCGCCAGTGGGGAGAAGGGCGAACGGTGATTATCAGCGCGCACCGCCTCTCGGCGCTGACTGAAGCGAGCGAAATCATCGTGATGCAGCATGGGCATATCGCGCAGCGCGGCGATCACGAGGCACTGGTGCAGCAGGCGGGCTGGTATCGCGATATGTACCGTTATCAGCAACTGGAAGCGGCGCTTGATGATGCGCCGGAAAATAACGAGGAGGCGGCAAATGCGTAGTTTTGGGCAGTTATGGCCGACCCTCAAACGCCTGCTGGCCTATGGATCGCCATGGCGAAAACCATTGGGCGTTGCAGTGATTATGCTGTGGGTCGCGGCGGCAGCAGAAGTCAGCGGGCCGCTACTGATAAGCTACTTCATCGACAACATGGTGGCTAAAAATAACCTGCCGCTGGGGAGGGTGACCGGACTCATTGCCGCCTATCTTGGGCTACAGATTCTCGCCGCCAGTCTGCACTATGCTCAGTCGCTGTTGTTTAACCGCGCTGCGGTCGGCGTGGTGCAGCAATTGCGTACCGACGTGATGGATGCCGCGCTGCGTCAGCCGTTGAGTGAATTTGACACGCAGCCCGTCGGACAGCTCATTTCGCGCGTCACCAACGATACCGAAGTGATCCGCGATCTGTATGTCACGGTAGTCGCGACAGTTCTGCGCAGCGCGGCGCTGATTGGCGCGATGCTGGTGGCAATGTTCAGTCTCGACTGGCGCATGGCGCTGGTGGCGATCCTGATTTTCCCGGCGGTGCTGGTGGTGATGATTATCTATCAGCGTTACAGCACGCCGATAGTCCGTCGTGTGCGGGCTTATCTCGCCGATATCAATGATGGCTTCAACGAAGTGATTAACGGCATGAGCGTGATCCAGCAGTTTCGCCAGCAGGCGCGCTTTGGTGAGAGGATGGGCGAAGCCAGCCGCTCGCATTATCTGGCGCGTATGCAGACGTTGCGTTTAGATGGCTTCTTATTACGGCCTCTGCTGAGCCTGTTTTCCGCGCTCATTCTCTGCGGTCTGTTGATGTTGTTCAGTTTTACGTCGGCAGGAACAATAGAAGTCGGGGTGCTCTACGCCTTTATCAGTTATCTGGGACGCCTTAATGAACCGCTGATCGAACTGACCACTCAGCAGTCGATGCTGCAACAGGCCGTGGTGGCCGGGGAGCGCGTGTTTGAACTGATGGACGGGCCGCGCCAGCGTTACGGGCAGGACCCGCGACCGCTGGCGTCCGGGCAGATTGACGTTGAGGATGTGTCGTTCGCCTATCGCGACGATAATCTGGTGCTGCAAAATGTCAGCCTTTCCGTACCGTCCCGCAGTTTTGTTGCACTGGTTGGGCATACCGGCAGCGGTAAAAGTACGCTTGCCAGTCTGCTGATGGGCTATTACCCACTGAGTCAGGGGGAGATTCGCCTTGACGGGCGTCCATTACGTTCACTGAGTCACAGCGCGTTGCGTCAGGGCGTCGCGATGGTGCAACAGGATCCGGTGGTCATGGCGGATTCATTCCTGGCAAACGTGACGCTGGGGCGGGATATCTCTGAAGAACAAGTGTGGCAAGCCCTGGAGACGGTGCAACTGGCGGAACTGGCTCGCGGGATGAGCGAAGGCATTCATACTCAACTTGGTGAGCAGGGGAACAATCTCTCCGTCGGGCAGAAACAGTTACTGGCGCTGGCGCGGGTGCTGGTGGCAACGCCGCAAATTTTGATCCTCGACGAAGCGACCGCCAGTATCGATTCCGGTACCGAGCAGGCCATTCAGCATGCGCTGGCCGCCGTGCGCGAACACACCACGCTGGTGGTGATTGCGCACCGACTGTCGACCATTGTTGAGGCGGACACCATTCTGGTGCTTCATCGTGGACAGGCGGTAGAGCGTGGTACTCATCAGCAACTGCTTGCGGCGCAAGGGCGCTACTGGCAGATGTATCAGCTCCAGCTCGCTGGCGAAGAGCTTGCCGCCAGCGTTCGCGAGGAGTCGCTTCCCGCCTGATGCACCGCCGCTGCCGGGTCGCTTCGGCGGTGGTGCAAAAATGTAACGCATCATGCACTGTCATGGTGCGTTTTTCTTTTCCCGTTCCGTTTTCCATTCTGAATCGCCCGTCAGACGGCCTGTAGAACAGACATCGACCCCGCTTTTTCAATTCTGGCATACCCCTTGCAATACCTCAGTCGTGTAGTCGCACCATATGCCGAATTCTGACTGGAGGGGATCTATGAAGCTGGTTACCGTGGTAATCAAACCGTTCAAACTGGAAGACGTTCGCGAAGCGCTCTCTTCTATTGGTATTCAAGGGCTGACCGTCACCGAAGTGAAAGGGTTCGGACGTCAGAAGGGTCATGCCGAGTTATATCGGGGTGCAGAGTACAGTGTCAACTTCCTGCCTAAAGTGAAGATTGATGTGGCCATTGCCGACGACCAACTGGATGAAGTGATCGATGTCATCAGCAAGGCGGCCTACACCGGAAAAATTGGCGACGGCAAAATTTTCGTCGCGGAGCTGCAACGCGTCATTCGTATTCGCACCGGCGAAGCTGACGAAGCGGCGCTGTAAAGCCTGGCACACAGTAACGGGAAACGACAAAATGAAGATAGCAACGATGAAAACGGGCCTTGCTTCGCTGGCGCTGCTGCCAGGTCTCGCGATGGCTGCTCCGGCAGTGGCGGATAAAGCCGATAACGCCTTTATGATGATTTGTACCGCGCTGGTGCTGTTTATGACCATACCGGGTATCGCCCTGTTTTACGGCGGTTTGATCCGCGGGAAGAACGTCCTGTCGATGCTGACGCAGGTCACCGTCACCTTTGCGCTGGTGTGCATCATATGGGTGGTGTTTGGTTATTCACTGGCATTCGGCGAAGGGAACAGCTTCTTCGGTAACTTCAACTGGGTGATGCTGAAAAACATTGAACTGACCGCCGTAATGGGCAGTATCTACCAATATATTCACGTTGCTTTCCAGGGATCGTTTGCCTGTATTACTGTCGGCCTGATCGTCGGTTCGCTGGCGGAACGCATCCGTTTCTCTGCCGTCCTGATCTTCGTGGTGGTCTGGCTGACCCTCTCCTACATTCCGATTGCCCATATGGTGTGGGGCGGCGGCCTGTTGGGATCGCACGGTGCGCTGGACTTTGCCGGCGGTACCGTCGTGCATATCAACGCCGCCATCGCTGGCCTGGTGGGGGCTTACCTGATTGGCAAACGTGTGGGTTTCGGCAAAGAGGCGTTCAAACCGCATAACCTGCCGATGGTCTTTACCGGTACGGCGATCCTCTATATCGGTTGGTTCGGCTTTAACGCCGGTTCCGCAGGGACGGCGAACGAAATTGCTGCGCTGGCCTTTGTGAACACCGTTGTTGCCACGGCCGCCGCGATCCTCGGCTGGATCTTCGGCGAGTGGGCGTTGCGCGGTAAACCGTCTCTGCTGGGTGCATGCTCAGGGGCGATTGCCGGTCTGGTTGGCGTGACGCCTGCCTGTGGTTACATCGGTGTCGGTGGCGCGTTAATCATTGGTGTGGTGGCTGGCGTGGCCGGGCTGTGGGGCGTGACAATGCTCAAACGTCTGCTGCGCGTTGATGACCCGTGTGATGTGTTTGGCGTTCACGGTGTCTGCGGGATTGTCGGTTGTATTCTTACCGGGGTCTTTGCCTCAAGCGCACTGGGCGGTGTGGGCTTTGCTGAAGGGGTGACGATGGGGCATCAGCTGCTGGTTCAGCTTGAGAGCATCGCCATCACGATCGTCTGGTCTGGCGTCGTGGCCTTCATCGGCTACAAGCTGGCGGATATGACCGTTGGTCTGCGCGTCCCGGAAGAGCAAGAGCGCGAAGGGCTGGATGTGAACAGTCACGGCGAGAATGCCTACAACGCATAACAGAAAAATGCCCGGTGAACTTAACCGGGCAACGCGGGATATCGCCGGATGCGCAGCAATGCCATCCGGTTTTTTATTCGTTGTGATTACGCATTACCCCTTCCTGCACGGTCGAGGCCACCAGTTTGCCATCCTGCGTGTAGAACTCGCCGCGAACAAATCCGCGCGCGCTGGAGGCCGACGTGCTTTCCACGCTGTACAGCAGCCATTCATTCAAATCAAACGGACGGTGGAACCACATGGAATGGTCGATCGTGGCAATCTGAATCCCTTTTTCCAGGAAACCAATGCCGTGAGGTTGCAGGGCAACCGGCAGGAAATTGAGATCGGAGGCGTAGCCCAACAGATACTGATGGACGCGAATGTCGTTGGGTAACGTACCGTTCGCGCGGATCCACACCTGGCGCGTGGGTTCTGCCACATGGCCTTTTAACGGGTTATGAAACTCAACGGGACGCACTTCCAGCGGGCGATCGCAGAGAAATTTATCTTTTAAAATCGGCGGCAACTGATGCGCGACTGACCGGGCAATGTCGGTTTCTGATGTCAATCCTTCCGGCGCGGGGGCGTGCGGCATGGTTTTTTGATGTTCGAAACCGGGCTCTGGCGCCTGGAATGAAGCGGTCATATAAAAAATAGGCTTTCCGTTCTGAATAGCGGCAACGCGGCGGGCGCTGAAGCTGTTGCCGTCGCGCAGAACTTCCACGTCATAAATAATCGGTCGCTGGCTATCACCAGGGCGTAAAAAATAGCTATGAAACGAGTGGACCAGGCGTTCTTCTGGTACCGTTTCTTTCGCTGCATACAGCGCCTGACCGACGACCTGTCCACCAAATACCTGGCGCAGCCCTAAGTCTTCACTTTGGCCCCGAAAGAGTCCTTCCTCAATTTTTTCCAGATTCAACAATGTCAGCAAATTGTTCAGTGCCTGACTCATACATGCTCTCCAGGTAACAACGACGCCGAAGCGAGATAGGCAGAGTATAACGCAATTTTGGAAGTGGTCCGATGGGTGCAATAGTCTGAAAAACTGGCCAATTCCAGGCAAAAATAAGTGATATGTGCCACACTTAGCTACGTTACGTTTTTGTTAACCACTCTTCCGGCGGGAGGAAAACCCGCTGGTGCAGAGATGATAAGGAGAATTTAATGAAGCTCATGCACATGGTAAGTGGTTTAGCGGTTGCGGTTGCTCTGGCCGCCTGCGCAGATAAAAGCGCGGATATCCAGACGCCAGCGCCAAACCCAAACACTTCAGCAACGGCCACACAGCCTGCTATTCAGCAACCTAATGTCTCGGGTACCGTATGGATCCGTCAGAAAGTGGCATTGCCGCCTGACGCCGTGCTTACCGTGACCCTGTCGGATGCGTCGCTCGCCGACGCCCCGTCGAAAGTGTTGTCCCAGAAAGCGGTTCGTACCGAAGGGAAACAGGCGCCATTTAGCTTCGTTCTGCCGTTTAACCCGGCTGACGTGCAGCCGAATGCCCGCATTCTGCTGAGTGCGGCAATTACGGTGAATGACAAACTGGTGTTTATTACCGATACCGTTCAGCCGGTCATCAACCAGGGCGGTACGAAAGCCGATCTGACTCTGGTGCCGGTGCAGCAAACGGAAGTGCCTGTGCAGGCAAGCGGTGGGGCAGCGACAACGGTGCCTTCAACTTCGCCAACGCAGGTCAACCCGTCTTCAGCGGTGCCTGCTCCGACACAGTACTAAGGCCTGTCTGACCCTCTCCACCCGGAGAGGGTCAATAATTCCAGCGATACCGTTGCAAATCAATCAGCCCGCTCCCTGATACCACAATACCTTCCGCCAGTAATGCCTGCCGTTGTCGCTGTAGATCGGGACCGGTGAGTGAAATCGCGCCGTGCCGATTCACCACCCGATGCCAGGGCAGAGTGCTGCCTTCGGGTAAACGTTTGAGTACGCCGCCGACCTGTCTGGCCGCGCGCGGAGAACCTGCGAGCAACGCGACGTCGCCATAAGTGGTGACACAGCCTTCGGGAATGGAGGCAACAATTTGCCAGACGCGCTGAGGGAAAGTGTCTTGTCTGTCCATGGTCTCTTCCTGCGGTAATCCTTCAGCATAATCTGGAATGGCGGGCGCGGGAAGTTCCATTGCGCAAGAAACCAGCATCTGACCGCCGATGGCTTGCAATTACAGGGGGCAGCAGTGATAATGCGCCTGCGCGTTGGTTAACAACGCTCTCAATGGGGGCTCTGTTGGTTCTCCCGCAACGCTACTCTGTTTACCAGGTCAGGTCCGGAAGGAAGCAGCCAAGGCAGATGACGCGTGTGCCGGGATGTAGCTGGCAGGGCCCCCACCCATTTGTGCCATCTGGCATCACATCTTCGTTTTTCTTCTTGTTGTTGTCATGGTTTTGTCATTTTTTTGTCATCAAATGCTGGCAGAGTGTTTTTGGGATGTTAAATCCTGGCGCTCAATTCGCTTATCACGTCATGGCGATCCTGTCGTCGCCGGAACCGTGCTTTTGCCTGTCCACAAGGATTCTTACGATGGCTACTGCAGTACTGAATGTCAAAATTGATGAGACATTAAAAGAAAAACTTCGTCATTACGCTGAACTGAATAATGAGAATTTAAGCGTCACGACAGAAAAACTGCTGCTGATTGCCTTCGACGTTGCGGCAGAGGCGGGGGTCTCGGCTGGCGATATCGATAGCCAACACACGGAAGAGTCGTTTGTTGAGCCACTGACTCCTAAAGAAATCAAAGCATTGCGCAGACTACTGAAGAAGAAAAAATGAAACAGCAAACGCTCTCCATCGCCAGTAACTATGGCGAAGCCTGTGAACTGCTCCGCTCGGGTTATGTTAAGCATGTTTGCCTGAGCTGGAACGTCGGTAGTGATGAATTTTTCCGTATAGCCTCTGACTGGTGCGATGCCGGTGCCAAAATAAAGAAAGAGGGCGATAATTTTGTGATTTCCCTCAAGGGTTTTCCGGTTCCTCGTCAGCATTAAATAATCTTACGCACCTTAGCGTTGCCGGACTGCAGACGCAGTGTTTCCCAGATCGGTTCCAGGGTGTTAAACGCCGCGCGCAGAGGCTCTTCCGGTAAGGCAAACGGCATACGTAAGAAACGATCAAACGCGCCCGCGAGCCCAAAACGGGTGCCTGTTCCGAGTTGGATCCCGACGCTTTCCGCCCGCGTGGCGAAAAGCGTTGCCAGCGTATCCGGCAGTTCTACCCAGAAGGATAATCCGCCCTGTGGTTGCTGATAGCGCCACTCGGGAAAGTGTTTGCGCATCAGGGTGTTGCAGAGTGCGCGCCGCGCGGCGAGCTGTTGTCTGCGCTGCGGCAAAAATGAATCAGCATTATCCAGGAGCCACGTGGTGGCAAGTTGTTCGATGACCGGCGAGCCCAAATCGACCGTATCCCGCGTTTGCACCAGCGCGGCGATGGTACGTGATGGCGCACGCACCCAGCCCAGACGCAGTCCTCCCCAGAAACTCTTGCCCGCTGAACCCAGCATAATTACCGGGGCGTCGCGGTGATACGCCGCCAGTGGCGGGGGCGGTGGGGCGTCGTACCAGAGGTTCACCATCGTTTCGTCAATCACTAGCGTTGTACGCGTACGGGCAGCGATATCCGCGATGACGTGCCGCGTCTCATCATCCATACACCGCCCGGTGGGATTATGGAAATCCGGCATCAGATAGGCCATTCTCGGTGAGGTCTGGGCGATGGTTGCGGCCAGTCCATCCGTATCCCAACCCTGTTCGGGTAATGACACGCCCACCGGTCGACAGGAGGCGCCCTGAATGGCCGCAATTGCCAGCGGGTACGTCGGATGATCGACCACTACCCGATCGCCGGGGCCAGTCAATAAGCGCAGGATCAGCGCCAGACCACTGACCGCGCCGTTGACCACCATGATTTCATCCGCCGTTGTCGGCAGGCCTCGCGCACAGTAATGACGGGCGAGCGATTCACGCAAGCAGAGTAATCCCTGCGGTTGATAGCCCGACGTCAGCAAATGCGGTGGCATCGCAACCAGCGCCTGTTGATAAGCCTGATGGATTTCAGGCCCCGCACTGAGGGCGGCGGTGGAGAGATCCAATGCCATCGTGGTACCGGTTCGCGTTGGCACTTCGCGGATATGACCCGGCAGAACCACACGCGACCCACTGCCGTGCCGACTCTCCAGATATCCCTCTTCCCGCAATTGCGCCAGCGCGCTGGCCACGGTGGTCCGGCTGATGTCGAGTACCGCAGCCAGTTCGCGTTCTCCGGGCAAACGGCTGTCGAGTGCCAGACGCCCGTCGAGGATCAGCAGACGCAACGCTTCTGCCAGTTGCCGCCAGAGCGGAGTTCTTGCGGCGCTGTCCTGCCAGTGCCCAATCAGGCGCTGGAGAGATTGACTTCCATAACGACGTGATGACATTGCAGTCCACTTTTTCAAAACTGGTCATTAATCATAGTGCCAATTACAGAGATGATGAAGACTATCTGAACGGGGAGGGTGAAAATGGGACGTCGTCTGGTTCAACTTTATTTTGGACTGGCTCTGTATGGGGTATCAACCGCGATGTTTGTGCGCGCGGATTTAGGTGCCGATCCGTGGAACGTGTTCCATCTGGGGCTGGCGAATCTGTTGTCGATGAAGATTGGCGAGGTGATGATTATTGTCGGCGCGCTG
>NZ_JBFWLF010000192.1:0-8941 GCF_050252275.1 Citrobacter sp.
GCTGTTAATGATGCCACTGATCGGTCTCGGATTGGCCTTTAGTGCCCGCCTGCACGTGATGGAAAAAGTGGGTGCAGGCGTGGGGTTCGCCAGCATCACCACCATCGGCATTATGTTCGGCCAGAACCTGCACCCGAACAGCGACCTGGTGTTCAGCGATTTGTACCGCATCACCTCAGTCACCGTCGCGCTGCTGGCAACGCTGACGATGGTCTTTCTGGTCCACCGAATACTGAACTGCTTTGCGGCGACGCGATTTGTGGTGGAGTGAGTGTCGGATGGCTGCGGCCCGGGGAAGAACCGTAGGCCCGATAAGCGTAGCGCCATCGGGCACGGGAATCACGACTTCTTCAGCCCCGCAAAGGCGGCTCTGATGTCGTCTTCCGGCAACTGAATGCCGATAAACACCAGTGTGCTGTGCGGTTGTTCATCGCCCCACGGGCGGTCCCAGTCGGCGCTGTACAGGCGTTGCACCCCCTGGAACAGCAGACGGTTCGGTTCGCCTTCAATCCACAGCATACCTTTGTAACGCAGCAGTTTTTCGGCGGATTCCAGCAGCAGGTTTTCCATCACGCGGGAAACGTCGCCGATATCCACCGGATAATCCAGTTCCACCACAATGGAAGAGATATCGTTCTGCTTGTCGGCGATAAAGTGAAAGCGCGGTTTGGCGCTGACGACGTTCTCTTCCAGCATAAAGCCATTGGTGTCGAACAGCAGGGAGAGATCGATATCACCGTGTGTCACGGTATACACTGGCGCACGGGCGTTGATGCGCGCTAAGCGTTCACGCAGCTTTTCGCTTTCGCCTGCCACGTCGGTTTTGGTCAGCAGGATGCGATCGGCATAGCCGACCTGCGACTGGGCGATGGTGAACTGGTTCATTTGATCGTCGGCATGGACCGCATCAACCAGCGCAATCACGCCGTCCAGCAGATAGCGCTGGCAAATCACGTCGTGGGAGAAAAAGGTTTGAATAATCGGGCCGGGGTCGGCCATGCCGGTGCACTCGATCACCAGACGATCAAAATAGATGGCGCCCTTATCGAGGTTATCAAGCAGGTCTAACAGCGCGTCTTCCAGCTCGTTGGAGCGCGTACAGCAAATACAGCCGTTGGTCAGGGTTTTGATCTGCGTGGCGCGATCGCCAATTAGCTGATCGTCCACGGACACTTCGCCGAATTCGTTTTCGATAACGGCAATCTTGTAACCATGTTCTTCGTTGAGGATGTGGCGTAGCAGGGTGGTTTTACCTGCGCCAAGAAAACCGGTGAGTAGGGTGACTGCAATCGGGGTCATTCACTTCTCCTTCTAACAGCAGCGCATGCCGCCTTTACCGTCGCCGCCGTAGCGCGCCTGCTGGCGCTCGCGGAAGAATTCTTCATAGCTCATGTACGGCTTGTCCGGATGGTTGGTTTGCATATGCTCGACATAGTTGTCGTAGTCTGGAATACCAATCAACATCTTTGCCGCCTGGCCGAGATATTTTTTTGCCTGACCTAAGTTACCAAACATTGTGCCGCCTCGTGAATGATTAAAGCCGGATGGCGGCTTTCGCCTTATCCGGCCTACGCTTACAGCATTCTGTAGGCCGGGTACGCGAAGCGTTACCCGGCATCAGCTTAGTGATGTGAAGAGGTCTTCACGCCGCCTTCAGGAATTGGAACGTACGGTGTTTCTTTATCGGTACGCTTGTCGACGTTGCGCACATTCATCCAGGTTTTGAAACCATAGAAGATGATGCTGTACACCACCACCAGGAACAGAATACTCAGGCCGGCGTTGGTGTAGTTGTTCACAACGATGTGATTCATGTTAGCAATCTGCTGTGCGGTCAGTTCGCCGCCGTTGGCAATCTTCTCTTTGTACTGGTTAGCCATGTAGAAGAAGCCTTCCATCTGCGGGTTGGAGCTGAACAGTTTCAGGCCCAGCGCCCAGGTGGTGCAGATCAGCAGCCATACTGCCGGGATAACGGTCACCCAGATGTATTTGGTGCGCTGCATTTTAATCAGTACCACGGTACCCAGAACCAGCGCCACGGCTGCCAGCATCTGGTTAGAGATACCGAACAGAGGCCACAGGCTCTTCACGCCGCCCAGCGGATCGACCACGCCCTGATACAGCAGGTAACCCCACAGACCCACGCAGCCCGCCGTACCGATGATACCGGCAACCAGAGAGTCGGTCTTCTTCAGGAACGGAACGAAGTTACCCAGCAGGTCTTGCAACATAAAGCGACCAGAACGGGTACCGGCATCCAGCGCGGTCAGGATAAACAGCGCTTCAAACAGAATACCGAAGTGGTACCAGAAGCCCATGTCCGCCATCGGCAACACTTTGTGGAACACGTGCGCGATACCTACCGCCAGCGTCGGTGCGCCACCAGCACGGTTCAGAACGGACGGTTCGCCGATGTCTTTCGCCGTTTGCAGGATCTGCTCTGGCGAAATCACGAAGCCCCAGGAACTGACGGTTGCCGCCGCATGCGCGGTCACGTCTTTCAGCTGTGCCATAATCAGCGGCGCGTTCTCACCCCCCATTTCATGCAGGTTCGGCATCGTAATGCCCAGGCCTGCCGGCGGGGTGTTCATCGCAAAGTAGAGACCCGGTTCGATAATGGAAGCCGCAACCAGCGCCATAATCGCCACGAAGGATTCCATCAGCATCGCGCCGTAACCGATGAAGCGGGCGTCTGTTTCACAGGCCAGCAGTTTCGGCGTGGTACCGGAAGAAATCAGCGCGTGGAAGCCAGAGACCGCACCACAGGCGATGGTAATGAACAGGAACGGGAACAGCGCACCTTTCCACAGCGGACCGGTACCATCGATGTACTGCGTCATGGCCGGCATTTTCAGCTCTGGGTTGAGGATCACGATACCCAGCGCCAGGCCGACGATCACGCCGATTTTCAGGAAGGTGGCCAGATAGTCGCGTGGAGCGAGGATCAGCCATACTGGCAGCAGTGCAGAAACGAACGCATAGCCGATCAGTGCAAAGGTAATGGTGGTGTCTTTAAAGGTCAGCGCCGGGCCCCAGTACGGGTCGTGAGCAATCACGCCGCCGAAGTAAATAGACGCAACCAGCAGAACAATACCAATCACCGACACTTCACCCACACGCCCCGGACGCAGGAAGCGCATGTAAATACCCATGAACAGCGCGATAGGTACGGTGGAGCAAACGGTGAAGACCCCCCACGGGCTTTCGGCAAGCGCTTTTACGACGATCAGCGCCAGTACCGCGAGGATGATGATCATAATTAAGAAGCAGCCAAAGAGCGCAATGGTCCCCGGCACGGAGCCCATCTCTTCTTTAATCATCTCGCCAAGTGACGCGCCGTTACGGCGAGAAGAGATAAACAGCACCATGAAGTCCTGGACCGCACCCGCCAGCACCACACCCGCCAACAGCCACAGGGTACCAGGCAGGTAACCCATCTGCGCTGCCAGAACCGGACCGACCAGCGGACCAGCGCCCGCGATTGCGGCAAAGTGGTGTCCGAACAGGACATAGCGGTTGGTCGGAACGTAGTTCAGGCCATCGTTATTGATGACCGCAGGAGTAGAACGGGTAGGGTCGAGCTTCATCACCTTCTGGGCGATGTACAGGCTGTAGTAGCGGTAAGCCACCAGATATACCGACACGGAAGCGACCACGATCCACAGGGCGCTGACGTGTTCACCCCGGCGTAAGGCGACAACCGAGAGGCAGAATGCCCCGATGATCCCGAGGATCACCCAGGGTATGTGCTTGAATATCTTTTTCGTATCCATAGTAAAACCTGGTTTTATAAGATGAATAATTGGCCGAAGCCGTTTGGTTTGGGTTGCGTTTGAAGAGGTAATTTGACTGCTATGTTGGTGACGATCTTGCCAGAGAGTCGCGCGTGTAAAGTAAGGTAAATAAGTGAGCGGTCAAATGGTGAGTTAAGCGGTCAGAAGTGTCAGTAAGCGGTAAAGAGGATCGCTGGCCAGCGAATATTATGTGACTGAGATCACAAAGAAAAATCCGCCAACGAAGGGTGAATACCGACTACGCTTATTGCCGACAACATCATAAGGAGAACAACATGGAAACAGTAAACCTCACTTTATCTGAGGCTTACACGCTGGCGCGTGAGGTGCTGAGCAGCAACGGCTTTAGCGCGGAGCATGCGGATGCTATCGCACGCAATGTGACGGCGGGCGAGCGCGACGGCTGCGCGTCTCACGGGTTATGGCGCGTGCTGGGGATCGTCGAGACCCTGCGTAAAGGAAAAGTCTCCGCTGATGCCCGTCCGCAGATTTTCGATCAGGCGCCCGCTATCGTCAAAGCAGATGCTGGCGGCGCGTTCTCGCTGGTGGCTTATGAACAGGCACTGCCGTTGCTCATCAGTAAAGCCAGCGCATGCGGAATTGCGGCGCTGGCGATCAACCGCTGCGTTCACTTTTCCGCATTATTTGCAGATATTGAACCTCTGACGGACGCCGGACTGGTGGGCTACGCCTGTACGCCAAGTCACGCCTGGGTCGCACCGTCAGGCGGTACGCGTCCGCTGTTTGGCACTAATCCCATCGCGTTTGGCTGGCCGCGCAAAGGCAAACCGCCTTACATTTTTGATATGGCGACCAGCGCGGCGGCGCGCGGCGAGATCCAGTTGCATCTGCGAGCTGGAAAAGCGATTCCGGAAGGGTGGGGTATCGACAGCGAAGGGCGGCCGTCAACCGATCCGCAGGCGGTATTAAATGGCGCGATGCTGACCTTTGGCGGACACAAGGGCTCGGCGTTTGCGGCAATGGTTGAACTGCTGGCAGGGCCGCTCATCGGTGATATGACCAGTGCGGAATCGCTGGCCTGGGATGAGGGGGCCGGCGGTCTGCCATACGGCGGCGAGCTGATTCTGGCACTTGACCCGTCCCGGTTCCTCGGGGATGAGGCGCATCATCATCTGGATCGCGCCGAAACCCTGTTTGCCGCAATACAAGAGCAAGGCGCACGCTTACCAGGAGAAAGACGCTTCAGTTCGCGTGAGAAATCGTTGCTGGAAGGGGTGACGATTACCCGTTCCCTGTTTGAGGACATTTCCGCACTGAGATAAGGCAGAACGGGCGAGGCATCCTCGCCTGATTCCCGTTCGGGTAGAGGGTAATCGCATTTTTTGCCAGTTAATTGAACAAATTTCCTGTGATACCCCTCGCAATTGCATAAAGTTTTCTCGTTCCAGGCCGACAACCAGAGTATCTGTCTAGCGGAAAGAGAAAACATGTTAAAACGTATCAAGATTGTGACCAGCTTATTGCTGGTTCTGGCTTTATTTGGCCTTTTACAACTCACTTCGGGCGGTTTGTTCTTTAACGCATTGAAAAATGACAAAGAGAATTTCACCGTTCTGCAAACTATTCGCCAGCAGCAGTCTACGCTGAACGGCAGTTGGGTGGCTCTGCTGCAAACGCGTAACACCCTTAACCGTGCGGGTATCCGCTACATGATGGATCAGAACAATATCGGCAGCGGCGCGACCGTTGCGGAGCTGATGCAGATTGCCAGCGCCTCTTTGAAACAGGCGGAGAAAAACTGGGCGGACTATGAAGCGTTACCGCGTGACCCACGTCAAAGCGAAGCGGCATCGGCGGAAATTAAACGCAATTACGATATCTATCACAACGCGTTAGCCGAACTGATCCAGTTGCTGGGGGCCGGGAAAATCAACGAGTTTTTCGATCAGCCAACCCAGGGGTATCAGGATGGTTTTGAGAAGCAGTATGTGAACTACTTGCAACAGAACGACCGTCTGTATGACCTGGCGGTAGAGGACAACAACAGCTCTTACAGCCAGGCGATGTGGGTTCTGGGCAGCGTGTTGTTAGCGGTGCTGGTGGTCATTATTGCCGTCTGGTTTGGCATCAAACTGTCGCTGATCGCGCCAATGAACCGCCTGATCGCGAGCATTCGTCACATTGCCAGCGGCGATCTGGTGAAGCGGATTGATGTAGAAGGCACCAATGAAATGGGCCAACTGGCGGAAAGCCTGCGCCACATGCAGGGTGAACTGGTGCGTACCGTGGGCGATGTGCGTAACGGCGCGAACGCCATTTACAGCGGCGCCAGCGAAATCGCGATGGGTAACAACGATCTCTCTTCCCGTACCGAGCAGCAGGCGGCCTCTCTGGAAGAGACGGCGGCGAGCATGGAAGAGTTGACGGCGACCGTTAAGCAGAACGCCGAAAACGCCCGTCAGGCCAGCCATCTGGCGCTGAGCGCGTCCGAAACGGCGCAAAAAGGCGGGAAAGTGGTGGATAACGTGGTGCAAACCATGCGCGATATCGCCTCCAGTTCGCAGAAAATTGCTGACATTATCAGCGTGATCGACGGCATTGCCTTTCAGACCAACATTCTGGCGCTGAACGCAGCGGTAGAAGCGGCACGTGCAGGTGAACAGGGACGCGGCTTTGCGGTGGTTGCCGGTGAAGTACGTAACCTCGCGCAGCGCAGTGCGCAGGCAGCGCGCGAGATCAAGAGCCTGATTGAAGACTCCGTGAGCCGTGTTGACGTCGGTTCTACGCTGGTAGAAAGCGCCGGTGAAACCATGGATGAGATTGTGAATGCGGTAACCCGCGTGACCGACATCATGGGCGAAATCGCGTCGGCTTCCGATGAGCAAAGCCGTGGGATTGACCAGGTCGGTCTGGCCGTGGCGGAAATGGATCGCGTAACTCAGCAGAACGCCTCGCTGGTGGAAGAGTCAGCCGCCGCCGCTGCGGCGCTGGAAGAGCAGGCCAGCCGTCTGACGCAGGCCGTCGCCGTGTTTCGTATCCAGCAGGAACAGCAGCGTGCGCGTGACGTTGCCAGCGTGAAGTCCGTTTCCACAACGGTTCAACCGCGTAAAGCCGCTGTAGCGGAAACCGGGGATAACTGGGAAACGTTTTAATTAAGCATCAGGCGCATGGCACAACGCGATTCAAACGGGATGCCATGCGCCGTTTCTTCCTCTCGCTTCTGGCGTAATGCCGCCGGCAACGCGTTCTCTTCCAGTATTTCAAATCCCAGATGTTGATACAGCGGTGCGTTCCAGGCGACATGGCGAAACGTGGTGAGCGTCAGGGAGGTAAAGCCCTGCTCACATGCCCATTGCGCGACGGTGTTGATTAACTGGCGGCCAATGCCTTTACCTTGCCACGCCAGATGCAGCGAAAATTCGGCAATATACAGCGACGTCTCCATCGCTTCGCCCAGCAGAAATCCAACGGGCCGATCGTCAACCAGCGCCAGCCAGCTCAATCCTTTAGCGGCATATTCACGGTGCAGTTCCGCACTGACAATGTGATCGTCCGCGATCCATGCCAGCGCTGGCACCGTTAAAAAACGCTGTCCTGCTGAGCGTTCAATCGCAGGCAGAACGGCAGTGTCTGCCAGTGTAGTGGGGCGAACCGTAATGTGCATAACGATACCGGGAATAAGGTGACAATGAGGGCAGTATAACGCGCTGTCCGGTCACAGGGAAAAGTCCCCGCGAGCGGGGACACTATGGGGTTAACAGGTTAGACGAGAAATAACGAAATAGCCGGTATGTAGGTCACCAACATCAGCATGAGTAACAAGGTACCCAGTAACGGTAGAGACTGGCGGAAAAACTGACCGACGGAAACCTGCGTAATATTGCAGACCAGTAACATGACGGTGCCAACCGGCGGCGTGAAGGCGCCAATAGAAAGGTTGAAAATCATGATGATACCGAAGTGTACCGGGTCGATTCCAAAATGCGCCACGACAGGTTTAAGCAAGGGAACCAGAATCAGCAGAATGGCATTCCCTTCAAGAAACATCCCCAGTGTTAGCAAAAGAATATTGATAATTAACAGGAATATGTATTTGTTTTCTGTCAGCGTCGTGACAAAGTTCGCCACCGCGACGCCAGCATGTTCCATTGAGAAGATCCAACCGAGCGCGGCACTTGCCATGATGACTAACATGACCGATGCCGTTGCCCGTGCCGTTTCTCCCAGCGCTTTCACGACATGGCCGAGAGTCATTTGACGATAAATGAAGAAACCGATAATCAACACGATGAGCACCGCTGCCGCACCGGCTTCTGTTGGGGTGAAGATATTGGCGCGAATCCCCCCGACGACGGCAAAAATCAAAAACAGAGCGGGCCATGCCTGCCCAAGCGAGAAGAGCGCTTCCTTACCGGTAGGCCAGGTGTCGCGTGAGGGCTTAGCGTTGGTTTTACGGGCAACCAGATAAACTGTAAACATTAACAACACCGCACAGAGCAGACCCGGAATCAGACCAGCCATGAACATTTTCCCGATGGAGACGTCTGCCACCAGCCCATAAATAATCAGGGCAATTCCCGGTGGGATAATTGGGGTGACAAGCGATCCCCCGGCGGTGATCGCCGCTGCAAAGGCGCGGTTGTAGCCTTTACGCTCCATCTCGGGGACCATCATGCGTGACAGCATCGCAGCGTCGGCCAGGTTTGAGGCGCTGACCCCTCCCATCATGGTACTGACCAGAATATTAGCGACACCGAGTCCGCCCCGCATTTTACCGACCAGAATATTCGCCACCTGCAGGATACGTTCTGCAATACCGGTATAACTCATCAGCGTACCCAACAGGATAAAGAAGGGTATTGCCAGCAGGGATGGGCTTTGGGTGGGCGCAATCAAACGCTGAACCGCAATTTCAATCGGAACCGTGGAAAAGAAGAGGAAATAGGCAATAATGCCGATAAACATTGCCAGATAAACACGAATATTCAGAAATAAGCACACGATCATTAGTGGAATAATTAATAACCAGCTCATTGTTTTTCCTCACCGACATCGGCCTGTTTAACGTCATTAATTAACCAGTAGAGCGTGTACGCTGCCGTTGCCAGGGTACCGACCGGAACGGCGACATCAATCCAGAACCAGGACACTTTTAAGATTTGCGTGACCTTGTACTGCGCCATTTC
>NZ_JBFWLF010000193.1:0-8907 GCF_050252275.1 Citrobacter sp.
GGTTAACGTCCTGCACCTGCATACAGCAGCCTTGTGCGATACGGCGTTTACGGGTCCCTTTGTTGATTTCCGGCTTCGCGCGCTCTTTCAGCGTCATCGAGTTGATGATCGCCTCCATGCGCACCAGCACTTTGTCATCCATCTGTGACTTCACGTTGTCCGGGATCTGCCCCATGCCCGGCAGCTTGCCCATCAGGCTCGCCATGCCGCCCATGTTCTTCATCTGGCGCAACTGTTCCAGGAAGTCGGTCAGATCAAAACCGTCGCCCTTTTTCAGTTTCGTCGCCAGCTTCTCAGCCTGCGCGCGGTCAACTTTGCTTTCGATATCTTCGATCAGCGACAGCACGTCGCCCATACCGAGAATACGTGACGCGATACGATCCGGATGGAACGGCTCCAGCGCCTCGGTTTTCTCGCCAACGCCGAGGAATTTGATCGGCTTGCCGGTGATGTGACGAATAGAGAGCGCAGCACCGCCACGGGCGTCACCATCAACTTTGGTCAGCACCACGCCGGTCAGCGGCAGCGCTTCATTGAACGCCTTCGCGGTATTCGCCGCATCCTGACCGGTCATCGCATCGACCACAAACAGGGTTTCTACCGGATTGATAGAAGCATGGACCTGCTTGATTTCGTCCATCATCGCTTCATCAACGTGCAGACGACCGGCGGTATCCACCAGCAGCACATCGTAGAATTTGAGTTTGGCTTCTTTCAGCGCCGCGTTAACGATATCGACCGGCTTCTGGCCGACATCCGACGGGAAGAAATCAACGCCAACCTGCTCGGCCAGCGTTTCCAGCTGTTTGATCGCCGCAGGGCGATATACGTCAGCGGAGACGACCAGCACTTTCTTCTTGTGCTTTTCGCGCAGGAACTTACCCAGCTTACCGACGCTGGTGGTTTTACCCGCACCCTGCAAGCCCGCCATCAGCACCACGGCTGGCGGCTGCGCAGCCAGATTCAGGCTCTGGTTCTCTTCGCCCATCGCCGCCACGAGTTCGTTACGGACAATCTTGACGAACTCCTGCCCTGGCGTCAGACTCTTGTTAACTTCATGCCCAACCGCTTTCTCTTTTACGCGATTGATAAACTCTCGCACTACCGGCAGCGCAACGTCAGCCTCCAGCAGCGCCATGCGCACTTCGCGCAGCGTCTCTTTAACGTTGTCTTCAGTAAGGCGTCCGCGGCCACTGATATTGCGCAGCGTGCGCGACAAACGATCGGTTAAATTATCAAACATTGTCTCTCGCCTGGGGTGGAAACGGTTGGTCGCTCAAGCGACACATGAACAGAATTTTGTCGCAGTATAACATGAAGCCGTCTTTGTTGTTATGCAACGGTTGGAGCCGCGGTCACGTAACGCTATACTGCTTCTCTTTCTCACTGGCCAACTGTCGACACCACTATGCCCGTTTTTGCTTTGCTCGCCCTTGTCGCCTATTCCGTCAGCCTCGCGCTGATCGTCCCCGCTCTGCTGCAAAAAAACAGCGGCTGGCGGCGTATGGCCATTCTTTCTGCGGTTGTCGCGCTGGTGTGTCACGCCATTGCGCTTGAAGCCCGCATTCTGCCGGGTGGTGATAGCGGACAAAACCTGAGCCTGCTGAACGTCGGTTCGCTGGTCAGCCTGATGATCTGTACGGTGATGACGATTGTCGCCTCGCGCAACCGTGGCTGGCTGCTGTTGCCGGTGGTGTATGCCTTCGCGCTGATCAATCTGGCCTTCGCGACCTTTATGCCGAACGAGTTCATCACCCACCTTGAAGCCACGCCGGGAATGATGGTCCACATCGGGTTGTCGCTGTTCTCTTATGCGACACTCATTATCGCCGCACTGTACGCGCTGCAACTGGCGTGGATCGACTATCAGCTTAAAAACAAAAAGCTGGCGTTCAATAATGAAATGCCGCCGCTGATGAGCATCGAACGCAAGATGTTCCACATCACGCAGATTGGCGTGGTCCTGCTGACGCTCACCCTGTGTACCGGCCTGTTTTACATGCACAATCTGTTCAGCATGGAAAATATCGACAAAGCGGTGCTCTCGATCATCGCATGGTTTGTCTATATTGTTCTGTTGTGGGGACATTATCATGAAGGCTGGCGCGGTCGTCGTGTTGTGTGGTTTAACGTCGCAGGCGCCGGGATCCTGACGCTGGCTTATTTCGGTAGCCGGATATTGCAGCAGTTTGTCAGCTAAGCCTTAAAGGAGGCGCCCCCTGGAACACATCTCCACCACCACGCTGATCGTCACATTGATCGTCATGGTGGTTATCTCCGCTTATTTTTCCGGTTCCGAAACCGGAATGATGACCCTGAATCGCTATCGCTTACGCCACCTTGCCAAACAAGGGAACCGTCCGGCAAAGCGCGTTGAAAAGCTGCTGCGTAAGCCCGATCGCCTGATAAGCCTGGTACTAATTGGTAATAACCTGGTCAATATTCTTGCTTCGGCCATCGGCACCATTGTCGGTATGCGTTTGTATGGCGATGCGGGCGTTGCCATCGCCACCGGCGTGCTGACCTTCGTCGTGCTGGTGTTTGCCGAAGTTCTGCCAAAAACCATTGCGGCGCTGTACCCGGAAAAGGTGGCCTATCCCAGCAGCTTCCTGTTGGCGCCGTTACAGATTCTGATGATGCCGTTGGTCTGGTTGCTCAACACCATCACCCGATTACTGATGCGCATGATGGGTATTAAAACCGATATCGTCATCAGCGGTTCGTTGAGTAAAGATGAGTTACGAACCCTCGTGAATGAATCCCGCTCGCAAATTTCCCGGCGCAACCAGGACATGCTGCTGTCAGTGCTCGATCTGGAAAAGGTCAGCGTGGATGACATCATGGTGCCGCGCAGTGAAATTATGGGAATTGATATCAATGACGACTGGAAGTCCATCGTGCGTCAGCTATCGCACTCGCCGCACGGGCGTATTGTGTTGTACCGTGACTCGCTGGATGACGCTATCAGCATGCTGCGCGTTCGCGAAGCCTGGCGGTTAATGTCGGAAAAGAAAGAGTTCACCAAAGAGACCATGCTGCGCGCCGCCGATGAGATTTACTTCGTCCCGGAGGGCACGCCGCTCAGCACACAGCTCATCAAATTTCAGCGCAATAAAAAGAAAGTCGGCCTGGTGGTCAATGAATATGGCGATATTCAGGGGCTGGTCACGGTGGAAGATATTCTTGAAGAGATTGTCGGCGACTTTACCACCTCGATGTCACCTACGCTGGCTGAGGAAGTGACGCCGCAAAATGACGGTTCGGTGATTATCGATGGCAGCGCCAACGTGCGGGAAATTAACAAAGCGTTTAACTGGCATCTGCCGGAAGACGACGCGCGTACGGTAAATGGCGTGATTCTGGAAGCACTGGAAGAGATCCCGATTGCGGGCACTCGCGTGCGCATCGGTCAATATGATATCGATATTCTCGACGTCCAGGAGAATATGATTAAACAGGTCAAAGTGTTGCCCGTTAAACCGCTGCGGGAGAGTGTCGCGGAGTAATGAAAACGGCCCGCTGGTTTTCCAGTGGGCCGTAGGCCGGATAAACATCAGCACCATCCGGCAATATAAATAGCCGAAAGATTAACCTTTCGCTTTCGCAACGGTCACCATCGCCGCGCGGATCGTACGACCGTTTAACGTATAGCCTTTCTGCATAATACCCAGCACGTTGCCCGGCGCGATGTCTTCAGACTCGACCATCGCAATCGCCTGATGCACGTTCGGATCCAGCGCAACGTTCGTCTCAGCAATCACTTCAACGCCAAACTTGCGCACCACATCCAGCATCGATTTCAGGGTCAGTTCGATCCCTTCCACCATAGGCTTCATATCCGGATTGGCTTTATCCGCCACTTCCAGCGCGCGATCCAGGCTATCAATCACCGGCAGCAGTTCATTGACGAATTTCTCCAGCGCGAACTTGTGCGCCTTCTCAACGTCCAGTTCGGTACGGCGACGCAGGTTTTCCATTTCCGCTTTTATGCGCAGCACCGCATCACGTTCACGGGTCTGAGCTTCAGTAAGCTGCGCTTCCAGATTCGCAATTTTTTCATCGCGCGGATCCACCTGCTCAGCAGAAGCGTCTGATTCAACCGCCTCAACTTCTTCGTGCTGATCCATGATAATTTCTTCCGGGGCTTGCCCCTCAGGCGTTTTCTGTTCTTTACTACTCATGAATTTCTCCGCGTTTTTTTCGCATTCATCTCGCTAACTTCGCTTATTATGGGGATCAGATTCAGGGTTTCAAGGGAAGCACTCACATTGTCATCAATCTTCGTCACAAGGACCTCGAAAAAATGAATAATCATTTCAAGTGTATCGGCATTGTGGGACACCCTCGTCACCCCACGGCACTCACGACACATGAAATGCTCTACCGCTGGTTATGCACGAAAGGGTATGAGGTCATTGTTGAGCAACAAATCGCTCACGAGTTGCAGTTGAAGAATGTGAAAATTGGCACCCTGGCGGAGATTGGCCAGCAGGCAGACCTCGCGGTGGTTGTCGGCGGTGATGGCAATATGCTGGGTGCGGCGCGAACGCTGGCGCGATACGATATCAAAGTGATCGGTATCAACCGTGGTAATCTCGGCTTTCTGACTGACCTTGACCCCGATAACGCGCAGCAACAGCTCGCCGACGTGCTGGAAGGTCATTACGTCGCGGAAAAACGCTTTCTGCTGGAAGCACAGGTGTGTCAGAAGGACTGCCAGAAGCGTATCAGTACCGCCATTAACGAAGTGGTGCTGCATCCCGGCAAAGTCGCGCATATGATTGAGTTTGAAGTCTATATTGACGAAAGCTTTGCCTTCTCTCAGCGTTCCGATGGCCTGATCATCTCAACGCCTACCGGTTCCACCGCCTATTCCCTCTCCGCCGGCGGGCCGATTCTGACCCCGTCGCTTGATGCCATCACGCTGGTGCCGATGTTCCCGCACACCCTTTCTGCGCGTCCGCTGGTCATCAACAGCAGCAGCACTATTCGGTTGCGCTTCTCGCACCGCCGTAACGATCTCGAAATCAGTTGTGATAGTCAGATCGCGTTGCCGATCCAGGAAGGTGAAGATGTACTGATCCGCCGCTGTGACTATCACCTGAATCTCATCCACCCTAAAGATTATAGTTATTTCAATACATTAAGTACCAAATTAGGCTGGTCAAAAAAATTATTCTAATTTAACACCAACCTCTTTACTGTATAAAAAACCAGTTTATACTGTATGTAATTACAGTTATGGTTTTTCATACAGGAAAACGATTATGTTGGCACAACTGACCATCAGCAATTTTGCTATCGTTCGTGAACTTGAGATCGATTTTCAGAGCGGAATGACCGTCATCACCGGTGAAACCGGGGCGGGTAAATCTATTGCAATTGATGCGCTCGGCTTGTGCCTTGGTGGCCGTGCTGAAGCCGACATGGTCCGGGCCGGCGCCAGCCGTGCTGACCTGTGCGCCCGTTTTTCGCTGAAGGATACCCCTGCCGCCCTGCGCTGGCTGGAAGAAAACCAGCTTGAAGAAGGACGTGAGTGTTTACTTCGCCGCGTGATCAGCAGCGACGGGCGCTCCCGTGGTTTTATCAACGGGACTGCGGTTCCCCTCTCTCAGCTTCGCGAACTGGGACAACTGCTCATTCAAATTCACGGCCAGCACGCGCATCAGTTGCTGACCAAAGCTGAACACCAAAAATCCTTGCTTGATGGCTACGCGAATGAATCCGTGCGGGTGCAGGATATGGCTGCGCGTTACCAACTCTGGCACCAGAGCTGCCGTGATTTAGCACATCACCAGCAGCTGAGTCAGGAACGTGCCGCTCGTGCGGAACTGCTGCAGTATCAGCTTAAAGAACTGAATGAATTTAACCCGCAGCCGGGTGAATTTGAACAGATTGATGAAGAGTACAAGCGCCTGGCCAACAGCGGCCAGCTTCTCTCCACCAGCCAGAATGCGCTGTCGCTGATGGCAGACGGTGAAGACGTTAACCTACAAAGTCAGCTCTATACCGCAAAGCAACTGGTTAGTGAACTGGTCGGTATGGACGGTAAGCTCTCAGGCATTCTTGATATGCTGGAAGAGGCAACGATTCAACTCACGGAAGCCAGTGACGAGCTGCGCCACTATTGCGATCGCCTGGATTTAGACCCTAATCGCCTGTTCGAACTGGAACAGCGTATCTCGAAGCAAATTTCGCTGGCCCGTAAACACCACGTCAGTCCGGAAGCGCTGCCACAGTATTACCAGTCGTTACTGGAGGAACAGCAGCAGCTCGACGATCAGGCCGACTCGCTGGAAACGTTGACTCTGGCCGTGAACAAACACCGCCAGCAGGCGCTGGAAGCAGCGAAAGCGCTGCATGAGCAACGTCAGCACTATGCCCAGGAACTGAGTACCCTCATTACCGAGAGTATGCACTCACTCTCTATGCCACACGGTCGTTTCACTATCGACGTGGCGTTTGATGAGCACCATCTGAGCCAGGACGGCGCAGACCGCGTCGAGTTTAAAGTGACAACTAACCCAGGCCAGCCGATGCAGCCGATTGCCAAAGTGGCCTCCGGTGGGGAACTGTCGCGTATTGCTCTCGCCATTCAGGTGATTACCGCACGTAAGATGGAAACCCCAGCGCTGATTTTCGATGAAGTCGATGTCGGCATCAGTGGTCCAACAGCCGCAGTGGTCGGGAAATTGCTGCGTCAGCTCGGTGAGTCAACACAAGTGATGTGCGTCACGCACCTTCCACAAGTGGCGGGATGCGGTCATCAGCACTTTTTTGTCAGTAAAGAGACCGACGGCGAAATGACCGAAACGCACATGCAACCACTGGATAAACGCGCACGGTTGCAGGAGCTGGCGCGCCTGCTGGGCGGCAGCGAAGTAACGCGCAACACCCTAGCAAATGCGAAAGAACTGCTGGCAGCGTAAACTTTTTTGCACCTTAACGGTCAGAGTAGACAACAAAAACGCCGTCGGACCCGTAAGCAAAAGGTTTTAAAGTGGTGAAAGGTCTATTATCATCGGCATATTACATATGAGCCACGTACTGCTCGGGCCCGAAAAGGAATCAAATCACTATGCGCTGTAAAACGCTGACTGCTGCCGCAGCAGTATTATTGATGTTGACCGCAGGCTGTTCCACTCTGGAGCGAGTGGTTTACCGCCCTGATATCAACCAGGGGAACTATCTGACCGCGAACGATGTAGCCAAAATTCGTGTGGGCATGACGCAACAACAGGTTGCCTATGCGCTGGGTACGCCGATGATGTCCGATCCGTTTGGCACCAACACCTGGTTCTATGTGTTCCGTCAACAGCCGGGCCATGAAGGTGTTACGCAGCAAACGCTGACGTTGACCTTCAACAGCAGCGGCGTATTGACCAATATCGATAACAAGCCTTCGTTGACCAACAACCCGTAAGCTTGTCTGCAGATAACAAAAAAGGTGCTCTCAGAGCACCTTTTTTGTTATCTGCTATTTTTTGCCGTTTTCTCTGCCCGCTGTCTGCGCAACTCTTTCGGATCGGCAATCAGTGGTCGGTAAATTTCTACCCGATCGCCATCCTGTAATACATCCGCCAGCTTGACCGGACGGCTGTAAATACCGACTTTGTTTTTCGTCAGGTCGATATCGGTTCGCAGTTCCAGCAGCCCCGACGCGCGGATAGCCTCTTCGACCGTTGCCCCCGGCTGCAACGTCACCGGTTGCAGGTACTGTTTCTCAGGCAGCGCATAGGCCACCTCAACGACAATCTTAGGCGACACGGTAGACCTCTTTGGCTCGAACCGTAAAAGCCTGCACCATATTGGATGCCAGCTCTTTGAAGATACGGCCAAACGCCAGCTCGATCAGCTTATTGGTAAACTCGAAATCGAGATGAAACTCAATGCGGCAGGCATCCGTACTCAGCGGCGTAAATTTCCAGCCACCAATCAGTTTTTTGAACGGACCGTCGACCAGATGCATCAAGATACTCTGGTTACTGGTTAACTGATTTCGCGTGGTGAACGTCTTGCTGATCCCCGCCTTAGAGACATCCACTGCGGCCGTCATCTGTCCTGGCGTAGACTCGAGAACACGGCTGCCGGTGCAACCCGGTAAAAACTGGGGATAGGACTGAACATCATTCACTAACTGATACATCTGTTCCGCACTGTAAGGGACTAACGCGGTTCGACTAATCTGCGGCATAGCTCTTTCCATCAACAAAAATCGAACAAATAATACCATTTATCACAAGGTAAAAAAAACGCTATCCCACAACAGGGTACAACCTCGTTCATGTTAAGATATCTCCTTGCGCCCCAAAGGATGAAATGGGGTGTTTTTCGATTCCAGATTACCTATACTGAGCGGCACTATGACGAAGAAAAAAGCACACAAACCTGGCTCAGCCACCATCGCGCTCAACAAGCGCGCGCGACACGAATACTTTATCGAAGAAGAGTTCGAAGCGGGACTCGCTCTGCAAGGGTGGGAAGTGAAATCCCTGCGCGCCGGTAAAGCCAACATCGGCGACAGCTATGTGATCCTGAAAGACGGCGAAGCGTACCTGTTCGGCGCTAACTTTACGCCGATGGCGGTGGCCTCCACGCACGTGGTGTGCGATCCCACTCGCACCCGTAAACTGCTGTTGAATCAGCGTGAACTTGATTCCCTGTATGGTCGCGTGAATCGTGAAGGCTACACTGTTGTCGCCCTTTCTCTGTACTGGAAGAATGCCTGGTGCAAGGTCAAAATTGGCGTAGCGAAGGGTAAGAAACAGCACGACAAACGTTCTGATCTGAAAGAACGTGAATGGCAACTGGATAAAGCGCGCATTATGAAAAATGCCGGACGCTAACGGTGTTATTATGTGACCTGCCTCGCATTTGGGGTAGGTCATCAGATCGGAAGAGCACACG
>NZ_JBFWLF010000194.1:0-8808 GCF_050252275.1 Citrobacter sp.
AGCATCCGCATGCCCATCCCGACGCGCCTCCCCGACTCCAGTGCACGGATTAGCACACTGCCATTTTCCAGCAGCGTCTGCCGCGCTGCGTCACTTTCACGCCCGTAATCGCGGATCACCATCACGGCAAATAGCCCAACCAGAATCAGTATGATGGCGGGTAGCACCCCGCTCAACCATCGGGCTACCGTATCCTTATGTTCTCGCATCATTCTCATCAGCTCTGAGTGACTCAATCCCTTCTTTTCAGCAGAAATCATGCCACTTTTCGCGGCTCGTATCCCGGTCTTGCCACACAAACTGCCGACAACGCCGGGTAAAAATGACCCACTGCGTCCTTCCGTCGAGTCATTTTTACTCGCTTTGCTGGCCAGTGCATCGCCAGAACCCGCGCCGGGCGGGAAGAATCAGTCTGGCACGGAAGATGCAATACGGAAGATAAGACCACCCACAGGAGGATAAATGATGAAACGGAACACGAAAGCAGGCCTGGCGCTGATCGCCCTCTCTTTGATGGTGCTGGGCTCCAGCCCCGCCCTGGCGCGGCATCACTGGGGGAACGGCGGCGGCATGTGGCAACAAAATGGCAGTGGACTGAGCGCAGAGCAGCAGGCTGCCGCGCAAAAAATCCATAATGACTTTTACAACCAGACTAACGCCCTACGCCAACAACTGATGTCCAAACGCTATGAATACAACGCGCTGTTAGCGACGAATCCGCCGGATACCGCCAAAATCAATGCTGTGGCGAAAGAGATGGAATCCTTAAGACAGTCACTGGATGAACAACGGGTAAAACGGGATGTTGCCATGGCTCAGGCCGGTGTCCCTGGCGGTATGGGGATGGGTTACGGCGGATGCAGTGGTCGTGGCGGCCACATGGGAATGGGACACTGGTAATGTTTTGCCTGATGGCGCGACGCTTATCAGGCCTACAGAATGTCTGATGTAGGCCGCCATCCGGCACCCATCAAAACGTTTTTTCTTTTGGCTGCCAGTGGCAGAAGTCGGAATTCGCCACCAGCAGAAGCTGTGACCCTTCGGGCGCCTCCAGCCATGCCACGCTGACGTCAACAGATGAATGGCTCTGGCGGCGCTCAATGTGACTCATCGCCCAGGCATCTATATCCGGTTTAATCGTCTCGCCTTCGCAGGTGGTAACCGTACGTTCAGCGGCATGCCAGCGTCCCTGACGCAAGACCACCCGCCCCTGTCGCAATGCATCGCTGGTCTGACGGATCTGCTCGGCACGGTAACGGTACAATTCGATTTGGTCGTTCGACAACTGCTGTTTATGACCATCGACTTCGCGCTGCATAAAGCTCAACTCGCCGCGATCGTCAAAACGCACGCGGATATGCTCCGGCGGTTCGCCATAAATATTGAGTTCTATCAGTGAAAGGGAATCACCCTGCCAGCGGTACTCGCTGGTTGTGGTACTGCCATTACGCCACGGACTGAACACCGAAAGCATATGGACGCCGTCTGATGCGTCTTTACGCCAGATACGCACCGCACCCTGGTTGTCAGCAAACCCACTGGCGGTAAACGGCGGAAGAGAGGCGTTATGGCTACAGGCCGTTAGCAACAGCACGCCTGCTAACGTCAACGTGCGACGCCAGACAGACGAAAGGGGCGAAGCCGCCCCTTCATTAAAACTGTTCACAGCCACGCGGTCTTACTTAACTGCGTCTTTCAGTGCTTTACCAGAAACAAACGCCGGTACGTTAGCTGCGGCGATTTTGATTTCTTTACCGGTCTGCGGGTTGCGGCCAGTGCGCTCAGCACGGTGGTTCACTTTGAAGGTACCGAAACCAACCAGTTGTACAGCATCGCCTTCTTTCAGAGACTCAGTAATAGCAGCCAGAGTGGATTCCAGAGCAGCTTTAGCCTGGGTTTTGGACAGTTCTGCTTTGTCTGCAATTACATCAATCAGTTGAGTCTTGTTCATAAGTTATCCTTACAATGTGTTTATCGCTTGCTAAGCATCGAGTGCGACGGAAATGCCAGAAAAGCACTCTCCTGCATACACGCACCGATAGCCACTTTTTTTCGCCCTCCAAATGTAGACCAGACGGGGGGCGGAAGGGAAGCCTTCAGGTACGACAATTCAGAAGTTAAATCACGTTTTCGTGTCTTACTGCTGCAAATTTATACCGATATTGCTCTCGCCAGCCTCACGCAGGTCTGCTCTAAGCCCTTTTATCAGCTCAATGTCGCGTTCTTCACAGTCAGCTAAAAGTCGGAATATTTCCCACTGAATATCCCACTCTTGCTCCACCGCCGGGTTATCTTTGAGCTCTTCATCGCTCATTTCTCGACCTGCCTGGGTCATTTCCAGCATCGCAACCGTAGTGATGGACGTCTTGCTGACTTCAATGGCGTGTTCCAGCGTCTCACCGCTCAAACGGGAATGAACCAGCTCGCTTAACGCCACGCAGGCATCAATGGCCGGATAAACCCCATACAAGTCATAATCGTCTGCCGCCGGGATCGCTTCTTCAAACTTCTCCAGTTGGCTGTCGAAATTCACTTTCGCGTCTTTGACCGTCAGCGTTTCCCAGATCAGGTCCAGAATACGGCGGTACACCTGTCCGTCGCCAAACCCGGTCTGTTGGCAGAACATGGCATAGTTCGGGTACATGCGCTCACACAGGCAGGCCATAAACGTGACGTGCTGCCAGCTTTCCAGACGTTCCAGACGCAGATGAATCGGGTTTTGTAACATGATGAATTCTCGAATCAGAAATTAGCGGCAGTGTACCGCAATCAGGGCTGAATTTCCTGCCATCGCATAAATGCTGGACGTTCCGATGCCACCGCATCCGCCCAGCGGGTTGGCTCCGGCAGGCGGTAGCCTTTCATACAGCGCTGCACCCACGCCAGGGCGCTGTCCAACCCGACACGATGGCCCGTAGCGATAAACAGCGGATTACAGCGCGCTTTGCTGCGCCAGACCCATGCCAGTTGCTCACCTTTGTCCATCAGCGGCGCCAGTGCGCCAGGTTCAGCAGAGAGTGGTTCGAACTTGCCGCACAATCTTTTTTTCGCCACACCAATGGTCGGCACATCCACCAACAGTCCGAAATGGCTGGCCACGCCGAGACGGCGCGGATGGGAAATACCGTGACCATCCACAAAGAGCAAATCGGGTTTTTGCGAGAGTTGCTCCCACGCTGCCAGCAACGCGGGATATTCACGGAAGGAGAGAAAGCCGGGGATATAAGGCATGGTGGTGGCGATGCGCGCCACTTTGTATTCCACCAGTTCCAGCGAGGGATATTTCAGCAAAACCATCGCCGCCCGCGTCACCTCTCCGCCCTGTTCAAACCCCACGTCTGCCCCGCCGATCAGATCCGGCGGATCGTTATCAAGTTGATCCACGCGGATTACAGATGAGGCCAGTTCAAGTTGTTGAGCGCGTAGCGACGCGAGGTCCATATGGTCTCCTTAGCGGTGGTATTGCGCGGACAGCCGGTGCACCGCCTCCACAAAGGCGCCAGCATGTTCTGGCGGCACGTCCTGGTGGATGCCGTGACCGAGGTTAAAGACGTGGCCTTCCCCCTGGCCGAAACCAGAAAGTATAGACGCCACTTCTTCTTCGATCCGCGCCGTAGGCGCATAGAGCATGGAAGGATCCATGTTGCCCTGTAAAGCAACCTTGTGTCCCACGCGACGACGTGCATCGGCAATATCGGTGGTCCAGTCGAGTCCGAGCGCATCGCAGCCGGTTTCCGCCATCGCTTCCAGCCACTGTCCGCCACCTTTAGTAAACAGCGTCACCGGCACGCGGCGACCGTCGTTTTCACGCAGCAGGCCATCAACGATTTTGTGCATGTAATACAGCGAGAACTGCTGATAATCGCGTCCGGTCAGCACGCCACCCCAGGTGTCGAAAATCATCACCGACTGCGCGCCCGCCTTGATTTGAGCATTCAGATACAGCGTGACGCTCTTCGCCAGCTTATCAAGTAGCGCATGCAGCGTTTTCGGGTCGGCATACATCATCTTTTTAATCACGGTAAAGGCTTTGCTGCTTCCGCCTTCCACCATGTAGGTCGCCAGCGTCCACGGACTGCCGGAGAAGCCAATCAGCGGCACATCACCTTTTAGCTCGCGACGAATCGTACGTACCGCGTTCATCACGTAGCCCAGTTCATCTTCCGGATCGGGAACCGGCAGCTTGTCGACATCGGCTTTGCAGGCGACCGGAGCGGTGAAACGCGGGCCTTCACCCGCCTCAAACCAGAGCCCCAACCCCATCGCATCCGGAATGGTCAGGATATCCGAGAAGAGGATCGCCGCATCAAGCGGATAACGGCGCAGCGGCTGGAGCGTCACTTCGCAGGCCAGCTCGGCATTTTTGCACAGCGACATAAAATCGCCCGCCTCTGCGCGGGTGGCTTTATATTCCGGTAAATAGCGGCCCGCCTGGCGCATCATCCATACCGGGGTGACATCAACGGGCTGGCGCAGCAGCGCACGCAGATAACGATCGTTCTTCAGTTCGGTCATTTTTGCAGTTCCTTATTGCGTCAGGCCGTCAGTGTATCATGTCATTCATACTCAGCCCGACACATTGCCACGGTATCTTCGATCAGACGCCGTGCGACGGTGCCTGGCGGCGGCAGGAGCGGTAAATCATCGTAGCGATACCAGTTAGCCTCCAGCAGCTCTTTCGGGTCGATGACAATCTCGCCGCTGTCATACTCCGCCATAAACGCAGTCATCAGCGACATCGGGAAAGGCCACGGCTGCGAGGTGATATAGCGCAGGTTTTTAATTTTAATGCCACTCTCTTCCATCACCTCACGTGCCACCGCCTGTTCCAGGGTTTCGCCCACCTCAACAAATCCGGCAAGTACGGTATGTACGCCGTTACGATGGCGAACGTGTTGGGCAAGCAGGATCGAATCCTCACGGCGAATGGCGACGATAATGCAGGGGGCGATTTGCGGATAGTAACGTTCACGGCAGTGGGTACAGAGCATCGCCCACTCGGTTTTACTCGGATGCATCGGGTGCCCGCAGTAGCCACAGAATTTATGTGAGCGGTAGAATTCCGCTAGCTGTACTCCGCGCCCCGCCAGTTGAAATAGCCCTACATCCTGATCGATCACCTGACGAACCGATCCCATCTCGTGACGTCGATGCTGTTGCACCAGCCAGACAGGCTCCCCTTCCCACTCTCCGATTTGCAGCGCTGGCTGCCCGACAAGATCGAAAGTTGCCGCATCGCCGTGTGGCAATTCGCCATGAGGCAACCATAATTTTTGCTCATGGCTGACGATCCACCAGCCGTGATCTAATTTTTCAATTATACGATCCATAGCTCTTGCACTACCTTTGCTTCACTGGCATGTTGATAACATTATTTTTACAATTCCTGCGTGAGCAGTTTTTAAATCTACACTTGCGGAGTCAATCATGCTAAACCAGCTGGAAGACCTGACAGAGCGCGTCAGAGGAAGTAACAAACTGGTTGATCGCTGGCTACATGTACGTAAGCATCTGCTCGTGGCTTACTACAATCTGGTTGGCATTAAGCCTGGCAAAGAATCGTACATGCAACTGAATGAAAAAGCGCTGGATGATTTTTGTCAGAGCCTGGTCGACTACCTCTCCACCGGACACTTCAGTATTTATGAACGTATTCTGCATAAATTGGAAGGTAACGGGCAGCTTTTAAAAGCGACAAAAATTTGGCCGCTACTGGAAGCTAACACACAACGCATCATGGACTACTATGACTCCAGTCTGGAAACGGCGATTGATCACGATAACTGCCTGGAGTTTCAACAGGTTTTATCCGATCTCGGCGAAGCGCTGGAAGCCCGATTTGCGCTGGAAGATAAGCTGATCATGCTGGTCTTTGACGCCATGCATGACAATGCGGTCATCAAACGTCCTGCTTGAGTTCGGCGCACAGAACGCGTAGTTTACCCCTATTGCCTCTTATCAGAGGTTACATCTTGTCGGAGTGCCTGGTGTGAAAACACCGGCTGAGACCGTTAATTCGGGATCCGCGGAACCTGATCAGGTTAAAACCTGCGAAGGGAACAAGAGTAATTCTGCTTTATGCGTAAGCCTTAACGGGCGTCGCACACCTATTACTCATCCGTCGTCTGACAAGCCATCTCCTTACTTTTTTGGAATGAGCTATGTCTGCAACTACCCCTAAATTGTCCCGCCGCGAACAGCGCGCGCAAGCACAACACTTTATCGATACGCTGGAAGGCACAGCCTTCCCGAACTCAAAACGGATCTACATCACCGGTTCACAACACGATCTTCGCGTCCCGATGCGGGAAATTCAGCTTAGCCCGACGCTCATCGGCGGCAGCAAAGCGGAACCGCAGTTTGAAGAGAACGAAGCGATTCCGGTGTACGACACCTCCGGTCCGTATGGTGATCCGGATGTGGCAATTAACGTCCAGCAGGGGCTGACAAAGCTGCGCCAGCCGTGGATTGATGCGCGTAACGACAGCGAAGCCTTAACTGACCGCAGCTCTGTCTATACCAAAGAACGTCTGGCCGACGACGGTCTGGATGAACTGCGTTTCACCGGTTTGCTGACGCCAAAACGCGCGAAAGCAGGCAAATGCGTGACGCAACTGCACTACGCGCGCCAGGGTATCGTCACCCCGGAAATGGAGTTTATCGCCATTCGTGAAAACATGGGCCGTGAACGCATCCGCAGTGAAGTGTTACGCCAGCAGCATCCGGGTGAAGGATTTGGCGCACGCCTGCCGGAGAACATCACGCCGGAATTTGTGCGTGATGAAGTGGCCGCTGGACGAGCTATCATCCCCGCCAACATCAATCACCCGGAATCGGAACCGATGATTATCGGGCGTAATTTCCTGGTGAAGGTGAACGCCAATATCGGCAACTCTGCCGTCACCTCCTCCATCGAAGAAGAAGTGGAGAAACTGGTGTGGTCAACGCGCTGGGGAGCGGACACCGTAATGGACCTCTCCACCGGTCGCTATATCCATGAAACCCGCGAATGGATCCTGCGCAACAGCCCGGTGCCGATCGGTACCGTTCCGATCTACCAGGCGCTGGAGAAGGTCAACGGGATCGCCGAAGATCTGACGTGGGAAGCCTTCCGCGATACGCTGCTGGAGCAGGCCGAACAGGGGGTGGACTACTTCACCATTCATGCCGGCGTACTGCTGCGCTATGTGCCGATGACCGCGAAACGCCTGACAGGGATTGTCTCGCGCGGAGGGTCCATTATGGCGAAATGGTGTCTCTCTCATCACAAAGAGAACTTCCTCTTCCAGCACTTCCGCGAGATTTGTGAAATCTGCGCTGCCTATGACGTGTCGCTGTCGCTCGGCGATGGCCTGCGTCCGGGTTCCCTTCAGGACGCCAACGACGAGGCACAGTTCTCAGAACTGCACACACTGGGCGAACTGACCAAAATCGCCTGGGAGTATGACGTGCAGGTGATGATTGAAGGTCCGGGCCATGTGCCGATGCAGATGATCCGTCGCAACATGACCGAAGAGCTGGAGCACTGTCATGAAGCGCCGTTTTATACCTTAGGTCCGCTGACCACCGATATTGCGCCGGGTTATGACCATTTCACCTCGGGAATTGGCGCAGCGATGATCGGCTGGTTTGGCTGCGCGATGCTCTGCTATGTCACCCCGAAAGAACACCTTGGCCTGCCAAACAAAGAAGATGTGAAACAGGGGCTGATTACCTACAAGATTGCCGCCCATGCCGCCGATCTGGCGAAAGGGCATCCGGGGGCGCAAATCCGTGATAACGCGATGTCCAAAGCGCGCTTTGAATTCCGCTGGGAAGACCAGTTTAATCTGGCGCTCGATCCGTTTACCGCCCGCGCTTACCACGATGAAACCCTGCCGCAGGAATCCGGCAAAGTCGCGCACTTCTGCTCCATGTGCGGCCCGAAATTCTGCTCAATGAAAATCAGTCAGGAGGTCCGTGACTACGCCGCCGCCCAGACCATCGAAGTGGGGATGGCGGATATGTCAGACACCTTCCGCGCCAAAGGCGGAGAAATCTACCTCAAACGGGAGGAAGTCTGATGATTCAACCCGATTTCCCAACGGTTCCTTTTCGCCTGGGCCTCTATCCGGTAGTCGACAGCGTAACGTGGATTGAACGCCTACTGGATGCGGGCGTGCGTACGCTCCAGTTGCGCATCAAAGATAAGCGTGATGAAGAGGTGGAAGCCGATGTGGTGGCCGCCATCAAACTGGGGCGGAAATACAACGCCCGTCTGTTTATTAACGATTACTGGCGGCTGGCGATCAAACATCGCGCCTATGGCGTGCATCTGGGTCAGGAAGATCTGGAAACCACCGAACTGAAGGCGATTCAGGCGGCGGGATTACGCCTGGGCGTCTCGACACACGACGATATGGAGATCGACGTAGCGCTGGCGGCACGTCCCTCCTACATCGCGCTGGGCCACGTTTTCCCGACGCAGACTAAGCAGATGCCGTCCGCGCCGCAAGGACTGGAACAACTCGCACGGCATATCAATCGTCTGAATGATTACCCTACCGTCGCCATTGGCGGTATCAGCCTGGAGCGCGCACCCGCCGTGCTGGCGACTGGCGTAGGAAGTATTGCGGTGGTCAGCGCCATTACCCTGGCCGAAGACTGGCGGGCGGCCACCGCGCAATTGCTGGCGATAGCAGGAGCAGGCGATGAATGACCGTGACTTTATGCGCTATAGCCGTCAGATCCTGCTGGGCGATATCGCCATTGACGGTCAGCAAAAGCTGCTTGCCAGCCGTGTGCTGATCGTCGGGCTGGGCGGATTAG
>NZ_JBFWLF010000195.1:0-8678 GCF_050252275.1 Citrobacter sp.
TGAAGGCCACCTTCAGGCGCTACGTCAGGCGGTTGAACAGCAGCAACTGCCGCAAGTGGCCTGGCTGGCGGAACATCTGGCGTCGCAACTGGAGGCAATCTCCCGCGAAACCGCCAGTTGGTCGCTGCGGGAGTGGGACAGCGCCTCGCCGGGTCTGGCACACTGGCAACGCAAACGCATCCAGCATCAGGAATTTGAGCGACGTTTGCAGGAAATGACCGCGCAACGCAAAGCGCGGCTGGCTCAGGTCACCCGTCTGGACGAACAACAAACGCTGCAACGCGAAGTGGAAATCTATGAAGGCCGTCTGGCGCGCTGTCGTAAGGCGCTGGACAATATTGAACGTGTCCTGGCGCGTTTAACTCGCTAATCCCTGGAGACGCTATGTCACTTGAAAACGCCCCGGATGAGGTCAAACTGGCCGTCGATTTGATTGTATTGCTGGAAGAAAACCATGTCGCCCCGGATACCGTGTTGAAAGCGCTGGAAATGGTTAAACGGGACTATGAAAAAAAAGTAGCTCAGACTGCTGACAAACTTGATTGATTTTTGCCTGATGGCGCTGCGCTTATCAGGCCTACATTTCTGAGCGGGTATTGGAATTTACCCTGCGTTGTAGGCCGGATAAGACGCAAGTGACGCCATCAGGCATGCGATCGTTTGATTAAACCGCAGGCGCCGGATCGTCGCCTTTGATCTCGCGTTTCACCTCTGTGACCTCATCGCCCTTCTCGTTGCGCAGATGCACTTCAAGCTGGTTAAAGGCGATATCAATGTTGTTTTCACGGCACAGACGATCGATTGATCGGTTCAGTTCATCAACCGTGTGGCTACGATCGCGAAGTTCACGCACGTACAGACGCAGTTCATGATCCAGGGTACTGGCACCGAAGGTAGTGAAGAACACCGCTGGCTCGGGATCGTGCATCACCTTCGGATGCTCCATCGCGGCCTGAAGCAGGACTTTCTTCACTTTATCCAGATCCGAACCGTACGCCACGCCAATGCGGATCACCAGACGGGTGGTGGTATCAGACAGCGACCAGTTGATCAGGCGCTCGGTTACAAACGCCTTGTTCGGGATGATCACCTCTTTGCGATCGAAATCGGTAATGGTGGTTGCGCGGATACGGATCTTGCTGACGGTACCGGAGAATGTGCCGATCGTCACCGTATCGCCAATCCGCACCGGACGTTCGAACAAAATGATCAAACCCGAGACAAAGTTACCGAAAATCTCCTGCAAGCCGAAACCGAGACCGACCGATAAGGCCGCCGCCAGCCATTGCAGTTTATCCCACGACACGCCGAGCGAACCGAAGACCGTCATCGCCCCGACGGCAATGATGATGTAGTTCAGGATTGTGGTGATGGCGTACGAGGCGCCCTGGCGCATTTTAAGACGCGACAGCACCAGCACTTCCAGCAGACCCGGCAGGTTGCGGATCAACGCCCAGGCGACCATCGACGCGATAATGGCAAACAGCAGGCTGCCCATCGTCACGCTTTTCACTACCGCTGCGCCCGCTTCGGTGCCGTTGTAGTGCCAGAGCGTAATGCTGTCGAGATAGCTGAACACGGTGATCAGATCGGACCAAATCGCCCAGAACACCACCGCAAACAGTGAAATCATCAGCAGCATCGTAATGCGTAACGTTTGCTGGTTCACCTGCTCCAGCGCGATGGTGGGTTCTTCCTGCGGTTCTGCCCCTTCGGCCCCCTCTTTCACCAGATTCTGCCGACGCGCCAGTGCACGACGCCAGGCGATACGCCGCGCCGCGACGCTTAAACCGCGCAGCACCGTCTGGTAGAGCAGGTTCCAGATGATGACCAGATAAACGGTTTCAATCCAGCGGCCCGACAAGCGCAGCGTGGTGTAAAAGTAGCCGGTTGCCGTCAGCACCATCAGCGCAATCGGGATGATTGACAGGATGGTGATCGTCACCAGGCGCAGGCCATGTGACTCTTTATCACGCCAGCTTTCGCGGCACATCGGCCAGACCAGAAACGCGATCAGCAGCAGGTTGAGGAAAATCATCGCCTGCCCCAGCACATCGTCCATCAGATGCAAGGGAGAAAGCTCTGCCACGACTGACCAGAAATGCAGCGGCAGCAGCGCCAGGCTGATGCGCACAATCTGGCGACGCCAGTGGCTGGTCAGTTGCGCAGGCATACCGAAATGGCGAATCGCCACCCCGTCTTTTTCGAGCACTTTCCAGCACAACCCGAAAACCAGCCAGAAGATTGCCAGTTTTTTACTGAATGCCCACAGCAGATCGCTGATGTTTAACTGCATGGTCAGCAAAATCAGGCCGACCGCCAGAATCAGCAGACATACCGGCAGCGCACGAATCAGATCGATCAGAATCGCTTTCGGTGTGTTTAGCTGACTGTCATTGCGCAGCGATCCCACCGCGGCGGCGAGTTGCTGCTGCCAGGCTTTCAGCCACTTCAGACGCCAGCGAATCTAGCCGGCAATGAGCAGTAGTGGCAACCCAGCCAGGAAGGCGATAAACACCGCCGGCCACGCTTTTTCCCAGTTCACCGTGATTTTCATCGACTTGAACTGATCTTTCAGCGACTGCGGGAAGGCTTTGATCCAGTCCCAGTCCATTGGCCGGTTGCTGTTTACCCAGAAGATTTGCTGGGTCAGGATCTCTTTCAGGCTTTTCGAGACGCTCATTAACTGCTGCTGATTAATTTGCAGATTAATGGCCATCATGAGCTGATTACCCAGTTGCTTGTTCAACTGGTCCAGCAGTTCACGGCGCATATCGACAACCTGTAACAGCGCATCGTGGACTTCGTCATTCACTTCATTACTGTGGCCTTCTTCCAGCTTAGCCACGAACGCATCGTTCTGGAACAACGCGTCACGCTGCTGGTTGATTTCGAACTGCTCCAGACGCAGGTCCGCAATGCGGTTGGTCATGTCCGAGAGTTCATCCGCCGACGGCAGCGTTTGCTGCTGTTGATAGAGAATACGCGACAGCAGCAGACTGCCCTTCAGCACTGCGATTTGTTCTTTGATATTGCGTTCAGATTGCAGTGCGCGGTCCAGCCAGTTTTTGACCCTGATGTTTTGCTGCATCAGCGAGTTGCCATTTTCCGTCGCGGTGATCAGGCGCTGGCTGAGCTGATGGTTGATTTCCAGCTCCTGTTTCACCAGTGGGTTGGCCTGGATCCGCGCGGTTTCATCCGGGGAAATGGCCTCCTGCGCCGTTTTTTCCGTTAAGGTCAGACGCTTGCTGTTGACCGCTTCCTGCAGTAGCTGTAACTGGTGCTCGAGCCGGTTGCTGTTTGCCGTAATATAGTCACGCTGCTTTTGCAGGGTGTCCTGCAACACCGTATTGCCTTCCAGGCTTTTACGTTGTTGATCGATCTGGGCGTTCAGTAACGTCTGCTGGGCCTGTAAAAGCACCTGCTGAGTCGGTCGTAACGCCGCTTCGCCCACGCTAGTGCCGTCCAGCCGGTTGCGAATCTGCTGAAGCTGCTGAGAAGCCGTATACATCGCATTTTGTACACGCTCGGGCTGCGTTTGCAGGGAAACGAGCTGGCTGTTATAGGTGGCGAGATCGTTTTGCGCGTTCTGCAAATCATCCAGAACCTGCGCCACGCGCAGTTCTAACTGGCGTAATGAAAGCGTACTGAGCGTCTTACGCGTTTCATCATCATTATCCACATCGCTGAGCGCACTCAGCGCCTCTGTCGCCTGACGCATTTTTTCTGGTGCCTGCGCCACGCGCTGACGGAGCTGGGTCGTCTCGTCTTTCACCCGCTCGATTTTCTCAAGCGTTGCAATGGTCTCGACGAGATCCTGCTGAACCAGTTTATCCTGCGCGGAGAGGTCTTTTTGCTTATTGAGCGTATCCAGTTGGCTTTGCACATCCGCCTTCGAGGGCAGATCGCTGTTTGACGATGCGCGAGCAAGCGCCAGAGACTGGCAGGATAGCATTAAGATGAAAACAGCCACCGTGATAAAAACTCGGTGCTGAGCACGTTTATAGAGCGGCAACATAGTCATGTGAATGAAGGTTTCTGAACCGAAAAGACGACCGAAAATAGTCAACGCGCAAGAATATCACGGCTCTGTCAGACAGAATAGCGGCAGCGAAACCGACCAGGATTATTCCTGGAGTAGCGTCAGGATACGGCGTCAGGCCCCGTCGACTGTAAGGTGGGACAAAATGTTAACATTTCCAGCAAAACGGCGACGTAATCCCGCGCTTCTTTTTTGAGATCAAACGATTGGGGGGCAAAAAGCCAGTTTTCCATCAGACCTGAAATCATGGCGCGCATCATCACCGCCGCCCGCCGCGTAATCAAATTTGCAGGCAACATTTTTGAATGAATACAATGATCTAAAGTTTGTTCAATCCGATCATAGCTTTCGAGACAGATGTTTCTTTGCGCCTGCTGAACTATAGTCATTTCTCCCACAAATTCACATTTGTGGAATATAATCTCCATCAATAAACGTCGCCGTTCTTCTGTCACGGTAGATTCAAGGAGATGAACGAGTATTTCTCTTAACACTGATAGTGGATCGTCGGGGAATTTTGCCTGATACTCAGTCTCAAGCTCACCAATACTGGATTCTGATAGTTCCCAGATTTCACTAAATAAATCCGACTTGTTTTTGAAATGCCAATAGATTGCACCGCGAGTCACGCCAGCGGCTTTTGCAATCTCCGCCAGCGAGGTGGAAGATACCCCTTGTTGCGAGAACAACCGTAGCGCTACATCCAGGATGTGTTGTCGTGTTTCCTGCGCTTGTTGTTTGGTTTTTCGTGCCATATGTCGGTGAATTTACAGGTGTTAGATTTACATACATTTATGGATGTATGTACCATAGCACGACGATAATATAAACGCAGCAATGGGTTTGTGGACTTTTGACCATTGATCAATTTGAAATCGGACACTCGAGGTTTACATATGAACAAAAACAGAGGGTTTACGCCTCTGGCGGTCGTTCTGATGCTCTCAGGCAGCTTAGCGCTTACAGGATGTGACGACAAACAGGCCCAACAAGGGGGCCAGCAGATGCCAGAAGTTGGGGTTGTGACGCTCAAAACCGAACCTCTACAGATCACAACTGAACTGCCGGGTCGCACCAGTGCTTTCCGTATTGCGGAAGTTCGTCCTCAGGTAAGCGGGATTATCCTGAAGCGTAATTTCGAGGAAGGTAGTGATATCGAAGCAGGAGTGTCTCTCTATCAGATTGATCCTGCGACGTATCAAGCCACTTATGAAAGCGCGAAAGGCGATCTGGCGAAAGCCCAGGCCGCTGCCAGCATCGCTCAGGTAACGGTTAACCGTTATAAAAAGCTGCTCGGCACGCAGTACATCAGTCAACAAGATTACGATCAGGCGCTGGCCGATGCGCAACAGGCGAATGCCGCTGTCGTTGCCGCGAAAGCCGCCGTTGAAACCGCGCGCATTAACCTGGCGTACACCAAAGTGACCTCTCCGATTAGCGGCCGTATTGGTAAATCTGCCGTGACGGAAGGCGCGCTGGTACAAAACGGTCAGGCGACAGCGCTGGCAACCGTGCAGCAGCTCGATCCTATCTATGTTGACGTGACGCAGTCGAGCAACGACTTCCTGCGTCTGAAACAAGAACTGGCTAACGGAACGCTGAAGCAGGAAAACGGCAAGGCGAAAGTCGAGCTGGTGACCAGCGACGGTATCAAATTCCCGCAGACCGGTACGCTTGAGTTTTCAGACGTGACCGTCGATCAGACCACCGGTTCTATCACCATCCGCGCCGTCTTCCCTAACCCGGATCACACCTTATTGCCGGGAATGTTTGTTCGCGCGCGTCTGGAAGAAGGAACCAACCCTACTGCGTTACTGGTGCCGCAACAAGGCGTGACCCGTACGCCGCGCGGCGATGCTACCGTGCTGGTTGTGGGTGCGGATGACAAAGTGGAAAACCGTCAAATCGTGGCCAGTCAGGCGATTGGCAACAAATGGCTGGTGACCAGTGGTCTGAAAGCAGGCGAACGCGTCATTATCAGTGGGCTGCAGAAAGTGCGTCCTGGTGCGCAGGTGAAAGCACAAGAGATTACCGCAGAGAACAACCAGCAAGCCGCTAGCGGTAGCCAGCCTGAGCAGTCTAAGTCTTAACTTAAACAGGAGCCGTTAAGACATGCCTAATTTCTTTATCGATCGCCCCATATTTGCATGGGTGATCGCCATCATCATCATGTTGGCAGGGGGGCTTGCGATCCTCAAGCTGCCGGTCGCGCAATATCCGACGATTGCGCCGCCCGCAGTGACGATCTCCGCAACCTACCCTGGCGCTGATGCCAAAACCGTGCAGGATACGGTCACGCAGGTTATCGAACAGAATATGAACGGTATCGATAACCTGATGTACATGTCCTCAAACAGTGACTCCACGGGTACCGTGCAGATCACCCTGACGTTTGAATCCGGTACGGATGCAGATATCGCGCAGGTTCAGGTGCAGAACAAACTGCAGCTGGCGATGCCGTTACTGCCGCAGGAAGTACAACAACAGGGTGTGAGCGTTGAGAAGTCGTCCAGTAGCTTCCTGATGGTTGTCGGGGTTATCAATACCGACGGCACTATGACGCAGGAAGATATTTCGGATTACGTCGCCGCCAACATGAAAGACACCATCAGCCGTACTTCCGGCGTGGGTGACGTTCAACTGTTTGGTTCGCAGTATGCGATGCGTATCTGGATGGACCCGACCGAACTCAACAAGTATCAGTTGACCCCGGTCGATGTCATTGCGGCTATCAAAGCGCAGAACGCCCAGGTAGCCGCCGGTCAGTTAGGCGGTACGCCGCCGGTGAAAGGCCAGCAGCTTAACGCATCGATTATTGCTCAGACCCGTCTGACATCAACCGACGAGTTCGGCAAAATCCTGCTGAAAGTGAACCAGGACGGCTCTCAGGTTCGCCTGCGTGACGTCGCGAAAATTGAACTGGGCGGCGAGAACTACGACATCATCGCGAAGTTCAACGGTAAACCGGCCTCCGGTCTGGGGATCAAACTGGCGACCGGCGCGAACGCGCTGGATACCGCCGCGGCGATCCGTGCCGAACTGGTGAAGATGGAACCTTTCTTCCCGTCAGGCCTGAAAATCGTTTACCCGTATGACACTACCCCATTCGTGAAAATCTCTATTCACGAAGTGGTGAAAACGCTGGCGGAAGCGATCATCCTCGTGTTCCTCGTGATGTATCTGTTCCTGCAGAACTTCCGCGCGACGCTGATCCCGACTATTGCAGTACCGGTCGTTCTGTTGGGGACCTTTGCGGTGCTTGCCGCTTTTGGCTTCTCGATAAACACCCTGACGATGTTCGGGATGGTGCTCGCCATCGGCCTGTTGGTGGATGACGCCATCGTGGTGGTCGAGAACGTCGAACGTGTCATGTCCGAAGAGGGGTTACCGCCGAAAGAAGCCACGCGTAAATCCATGGGCCAGATTCAGGGCGCACTGGTGGGTATCGCGATGGTGCTGTCTGCGGTATTTATCCCGATGGCTTTCTTTGGCGGATCTACCGGTGCGATTTATCGTCAGTTCTCCATCACCATTGTGTCCGCAATGGCGCTGTCCGTACTGGTTGCGTTGATCCTGACGCCGGCGCTGTGCGCCACCATGCTTAAACCGGTTGCTAAAGGCGACCACGGTGAAGGCAAGAAAGGCTTCTTCGGCTGGTTTAACCGCATGTTCGATAAGAGCACGCACCATTACACCGACAGCGTGGGTAATATTCTGCGCAGCACCGGTCGTTATCTGCTGCTGTATCTGATCATCGTCGTCGGCATGGCGTTCCTGTTCGTCCGTCTGCCAAGCTCCTTCCTGCCGGACGAAGACCAGGGCGTATTCCTGAGCATGGCCCAGTTGCCTGCCGGTGCGACCCAGGAACGGACACAGAAAGTGCTTGATGAGATGACCGACTACTTCCTTACCAAAGAGAAGAACAACGTTGAATCGGTGTTTGCGGTTAACGGCTTCGGCTTTGCAGGTCGTGGTCAGAACACCGGTATCGCGTTCGTCTCATTGAAAGACTGGGCTGACCGTCCGGGTGAAGAGAACAAGGTTGAAGCCATTACCCAACGCGCTTCTGCCGCCTTCTCGCAGATTAAAGACGCCATGGTATTCGCCTTTAACCTGCCCGCGATTGTGGAACTGGGAACCGCGACTGGTTTTGACTTCCAGTTGATTGACCAGGCGGGACTCGGTCACGAAAAACTGACCCAGGCGCGTAACCAGTTGTTCGGCGAAGTGGCAAAACATCCGGATCTGCTGGTCGGCGTTCGTCCGAACGGTCTGGAAGATACGCCGCAGTTCAAGATTGATATCGACCAGGAAAAAGCACAGGCGCTGGGTGTTTCCATTAGCGACATTAATACCACGCTGGGTGCCGCATGGGGCGGAAGCTATGTGAACGACTTTATCGACCGCGGTCGTGTGAAGAAAGTTTACGTCATGTCCGAAGCCAAATACCGTATGTTGCCGGAAGATATCGGTAACTGGTATGTGCGCGGCAGCGATGGTCAAATGGTGCCATACTCAGCCTTCTCGTCTTCACGCTGGGAATACGGTTCACCGCGTCTGGAACGCTATAACGGTCTGCCTTCTATGGAGATCTTAGGTCAGGCGGCACCGGGTAAGAGTACCGGTGAAGCGATGG
>NZ_JBFWLF010000196.1:0-8646 GCF_050252275.1 Citrobacter sp.
TCAATCTGGCGATTATGTTTCGCAGAAATTCGGGCAATCCTGTGGCTGGAACGGTTATGTGCTGGGATGGACTGCGGCCTATAATTTTACGCTTCTTGAGGAGAAATTCGTTCTCTCAAACTGGAATGAAATTGAATTCGATCGCAATAACGCTTACGCGGAACAGCAATATGGTGACTATGGCATTAATGGCGGCCTGACGCTGGCATGGAAATTCTATCCCTGCTGGAAGGCGACAGTCACCTGGCGTTATTTCGAAAATAAATTAGGTTACGACGGTTTCGGTGACCAGATGATTTATATGGTCGGATATGAATTTTAATAAAAGGCAAAGGAGTTGAAATGAAAAGAACAATCGTTGCCAGTATGATTGGTCTGGCGTTATGTGCCGGAAGCACATTGCAAACCGCGCAGGCGGCGTTGGATAAACGGCCTAATCTGGTCATTATTATGGCTGATGATCTGGGCTATGGTGATCTAGCCACTTATGGGCATCAAATCGTAAAAACCCCTAATATCGACAAACTGGCGCAGGACGGGGTGAAATTCACCGACTACTATGCACCCGCTCCGTTGTGTTCTCCTTCTCGGGCCGGGTTATTAACCGGACGAATGCCATTTCGCACCGGGATCCGCTCCTGGATCCCGGAAGGAAAAAATGTCGCACTGGGCCGTAACGAACTGACGATTGCCAACCTGTTAAAGCAGCAGGGTTATGACACGGCGATGATGGGGAAATTACACCTCAATGCGGGAGGTGAGCGTACCGATCAGCCGCAGGCAAAAGATATGGGCTTTGACTACAGTCTGGTGAATGCGGCGGGGTTCGTGACAGATTCCACGTTAGATAATGCAAAAGAACGACCGCGTAACGGCATGGTGTATCCGACCGGATTTTTGCGTAATGGCAAACCCATTGGTCGAGCGGAAACTTACAGCGGTGAACTGGTCAGTTCAGAAGCGGTTAACTGGCTGGATAACAAAAAAGATGATAATCCGTTTTTCTTGTATGTCGCCTTTACGGAGGTCCACAGCCCGTTGGCTTCTCCGAAAAAATACCTCGATATGTATTCGCAATATATGAGCGCTTATCAGAAACAGCATCCGGAGGAGTTCTACGGTGACTGGGCGGATAAACCCTGGCGCGGCACGGGAGAATATTACGCGAACATCAGTTACCTGGATGCCCAGGTCGGTAAAGTGCTGGATAAGATAAAAGCAATGGGTGAAGAAGATAACACCATTGTGATTTTTACCAGCGATAACGGCCCGGTGACGCGTGAGGCGCGTAAAATATATGAACTAAATCTCGCGGGTGAGACGGATGGGTTACGTGGCCGTAAAGATAACCTGTGGGAAGGTGGGATTCGTGTTCCGGCAATCATTAAGTATGGCAATCATCTTCCACAGGGAATGGTCACGGATACACCGGCTTACGGTCTTGACTGGCTGCCGACGCTGGCAAGCATGATGAATTTTAAACTGCCAACCGATCGTACTTATGACGGGCAATCCCTGGCTCCCGTACTGGTGCATAAAACCTTAAAACGCGAAAAACCGATGATCTTTGGTATTGATATGCCGTTACAGGATGATCCGACCGATGAATGGGCGATTCGGGATGGCGACTGGAAAATGATCATCGATCGTGAAAATAAACCCAAGTATCTCTATAACCTGAAACAGGATCGTTCCGAGACGCTTAAACAGTTGGGTAAACAGCCAGAAATCGAAAAAAGAATGTATGGCGAATTCCTGAAATATCAACAGAACATTGATAACGATTCTTTAATGAAGGCTCGCGGTGATAAACCGACACCGGTTACCTGGAGTTAATGGACGAATAATAAGAACAGTAAGTATGCCACTTAGGGCGCTGCCCGCCTGATTCAGTACATCGTGCTGAATCAGGTCCTTTTATTAATGGGTCTGGTGATGCAAAGAAAAAGCTGTCAGGTCATGGTGAAACCAACAGGATCGGTCTGCAATCTGGACTGTAAATACTGTTTTTATCTGGAGAAAGAGAAGCTCTATCCCGATAGAAAAAGTCATTACAGAATGTCAGATGAGATACTTGAATTATTCGTCAAACAGCATATCGCCGCACAGGATGTGGATGACGTTATTTTTGCGTGGCAGGGAGGAGAGCCTACGCTGATGGGGATTGCGTTTTATCGGCGGGCCGTTGAACTCCAGCAGCGTTATGCGGCCGGAAAAACAATCATTAATACCTTTCAGACGAACGGCATTTTGATCGACGATGCATGGGCGCGTTTTTTCAGGCAACAGGATTTTCTGGTCGGCATCTCTATTGATGGTGATGCTGCATTGCATGATGAATGGCGGGTGACGCGTGCCGGCAAATCGACGCATGCTAACGTTGTCCGGGCGCTTCAATGTCTGGTGCGCCATGATGTTGAATTTAATACGCTCACGGTGGTGAACGGCACGAATATGCACCATCCACTCCTGGTCTATCAGTTTCTGAAAAGTATCGGGAGTCGCTATATGCAGTTTATTCCACTGGTCGAACGAAGGTCTGCCAGTAATAATTCGATGCTGGCGACGCCTGCGGATAAGCAAGCCGCAGTGATGCCATGGTCTGTTGAATCCCTGGCATTTGGCCAGTTTCTTAATGCCATTTTTGATATCTGGCTCCGTCAGGATATTGGCGATATCGGTATACAGTTATTTGAGCAGACGCTGGCGGCCTGGTGTGGGTTGCCGCCGCAGGTATGCGTATTTTCTCCAACGTGTGGCAGTGCTTTTGCAATGGAAATGAACGGTGATGTCTATAACTGCGATCACTTTGTTTATCCGCAGTACGCGTTGGGAAATATTAAGAACACGACACTGCGTGCGATGAATAACAGTGAGCAAAATATGCGGTTTGGCGATGAGAAGCGTCGAACCATGGCGCAGGAGTGCCATTCCTGTCCGTGGCAGTTTGCCTGTCACGGTGGCTGTCCTAAACACCGCTTTTTGCCGACCGACTTCGGCTCTTTTGCACAAAACTACCTGTGCGCGGGTTACCAGGCCTTTTTTGCCCACACCGCACCCGCAATGAAATCAATGAAAGCGCTCTATGAAAAAGGTATTTCACCTTCAGAGATAAAATCGTTATTCGCTTGAAGGCGATACTCGCAGGGAGTGAATATGTTTTCACGTATTAATGTCGATGCATGCAAAACGTCAGGCTGTAAAAACCTCGGCGTGTTGAATAGCCCTGACTATTCGGTGCAGGGGAAATATGTCCTGTGTCGTGCGTGTGGATTTTTGTTCCCTCTGATTTCTGAACGTTCGCTGAACCTTTTTCGCCAATCGGCTAATCAGCTATGGTCAGGTCTGATTAAAGTTTGCCCGGGCTGTGGAGGGGCCACATTAAAGAAGTATGGCTTTTCCGCTCAGGGAGCTCCGCGGCTCTATTGTCTCCAGTGCCATAAAACTTTTATTTCTCCCGTCGGGGATAAAACCGATCCTCGCCAGGAAGCGCTCGCCAGGCTTATTCAGGAAGGACACTCGCTGGCAGATATTCGTACCTCGCTAACGCTCGATAGCACGGGCCTGAACCGGGTATTACAAAAATTATCCCGCCAGTCGAATCAGGTGGAACGTGCGTATATTTTCCAAAAATTGGATTTAATCATGAGTACCCGTGCTTTTCGGGTAAAGTTTAACGGCGGCGACGGCTGTTTGTATGTTCTGGTCACGGCTGAGGAGAACAGTGGTAGGGTGATTGCCGTCACCACGAATTATTCAACGCTGCCTGTAGAAGACGAATACCGGTACACATCTTATTATGAAGAGCGCCTCGCACCCGGCACATTAACGCATCTCGTCCAGCGTAAAGAGCTGATCATCATGCGCCGCAATATCTTATTCGATGTGGACTATGGCCCCGCGTCGCTGCATAAAAACGATCCAGGGATGTTGGTCAAACCGGTTCTGCCTGCTTACCGACATTTTGAGTTAGTGAAAGCGTTGACGGATGAACGTTCCCTCAACGTTCAACATTACATAGAACAGGAATGTTTTATCTTTGGTGGATGCCTGATGGCGAATTTGCAGCATGTTCAGCAAGGCCGTTGCCATATTTCCTTTGTGAGAGAAAGAGGGTGTTCAGCGCGGCAAAACGACATTCCGTACCGAATGTTTCAGAGTGGCGGTATTCGTAACAATGTCTGGCGCACCTTTTCTACCCGGGATTATGCACTGGCGATATGTAATCTCACCGGTACTAAAAAAACGAGCATGTTGCGCTATGCCACGCTTGCTGGCGCAACGGCGTTCATTCAATACATCAATAATCATCCGTTTCTACCGCAGCTTAATCGTATGTCCCCAGCCAATGTCACCGCCACGCTGGACTACCTCCGCTACACCTTCAATCGTCTGTGCAACGAACAGTACGATCGCTGATTCCGTCATACTTCATGACACAATTCACTCGAAAAAAACGATCGTTTAACCATATATAATCTAATTTTAACGATGAGTTGTGGGGAGTATGATAGTAATTACGAAGTATTCACCTTATAGAGAGAATAAAAAGTGAAACATCTGCATCGTTTCTTCAGCAGTGATGCCTCTGGGGGCATCATTCTTATCATCGCCGCCGCACTGGCCATGCTGATGGCCAACATGGGTGTAACCAGTGGATGGTACCACGCCTTTCTCGAGACGCCTGTCCAACTGCGCGTTGGTGCGCTTGAGATCAATAAAAACATGCTGTTATGGATCAATGACGCCCTGATGGCGGTGTTTTTCCTGTTGATTGGCCTTGAGGTTAAGCGTGAGCTGATGCAGGGCTCACTGGCGAGTTTGCGTCAGGCGGCTTTCCCGGTGATTGCCGCCATCGGCGGAATGATTGTCCCGGCGCTGCTGTACCTGGCCTTTAACTATGCCGATCCGATCACTCGCGAAGGCTGGGCGATCCCGGCCGCCACGGATATTGCGTTTGCACTGGGCGTTCTGGCGCTGCTCGGCAGTCGGGTGCCGTTGGCGCTGAAAATTTTCCTGATGGCGCTGGCGATCATCGACGATCTCGGCGCGATAGTCATTATTGCTCTGTTTTATACCAACGATCTGTCGATGGTTTCGCTGGGCGTTGCGGCGTTTGCCATAGCATTGCTGGCGATTCTGAATCTGTGCGGCGTCCGGCGCACGGGGGTGTACATCCTCATTGGCGCAATACTGTGGACCGCGGTGCTGAAATCCGGTGTCCATGCGACGCTGGCAGGGGTGATCGTCGGCTTTTTCATTCCATTGAAAGAGAAACACGGGCGTTCCCCGGCAAAGCGTCTGGAACATGTTCTGCATCCGTGGGTGGCGTATCTGATCCTGCCGCTGTTTGCTTTTGCCAATGCGGGCGTTTCATTGCAGGGCGTGACGATGGACGGACTGACGTCCATTCTGCCGCTCGGCATTATTGCGGGCCTGCTGGTAGGTAAGCCGCTGGGGATCAGCCTGTTCTGTTGGTTGGCGCTGCGTCTGAAGCTGGCGCAACTGCCGGAAGGAACCTCATTCCCGCAAATCATGGCGGTCGGCATCCTGTGCGGCATTGGTTTTACGATGTCGATCTTTATCGCCAGCCTGGCCTTTGGCAGCGTGGATCCGGAGCTGATTAACTGGGCGAAGCTGGGGATCCTGATTGGCTCCTTGCTGTCAGCGGTGATTGGCTACAGCTTGCTGCGCGCACGTTTACGCCCGTCAGTCTGATTGGGCGAGTTAGCAGGGGAGCCCCGTTCGGCTCCCCCTTTGTGATATTTATCAGAGAGAGTGTATGTCCCACATTAATTACAACCATCTCTATTACTTTTGGCACGTCTATAAGGAGGGGTCCGTGGTCGGTGCGGCGGAAGCGCTTTATTTAACGCCGCAAACTATCACCGGACAGATTAAAGCGCTTGAGGAACGCCTGCAGGGCAAACTCTTCAAGCGTAAGGGGCGAGGTCTGGAGCCCAGCGAGCTCGGTGAGCTGGTTTTTCGCTATGCGGATAAAATGTTTACTCTCAGCCAGGAGATGCTGGATATCGTGAATTACCGCAAAGAGTCCAATCTGTTATTTGATGTGGGGGTGGCGGATGCGCTGTCGAAGCGATTGGTCAGCAACGTACTGGATGCTGCCGTCGTTGAAGGGGAACAGATCCACCTGCGCTGTTTTGAATCAACCCACGAAATGCTGCTGGAACAGCTCAGCCAGCATAAGCTGGATATGATTATCTCGGATTGCCCGATTGACTCGACGCAACAGGAAGGGCTGTTTTCGGTGAAGATTGGCGAGTGTAGCGTGAGCTTCTGGTGTACCCAGCCGTTACCGGAAAAATCCTTCCCGGCCTGTCTGGAAGAGCGACGTTTGCTGATCCCCGGCCGGCGTTCGATGTTAGGACGCAAGTTGCTGAACTGGATTAATTCCCAGGGGCTGAAGGTCGAGATTCTGGGAGAGTTCGATGACGCCGCATTGATGAAAGCCTTTGGCGCAACGCACAACGCGATTTTCGTGGCCCCGACGCTCTATGCGCATGACTTTTACGCAGACGATTCGGTGGTCGAAATTGGTCGCGTGGAGAATGTGATGGAGGAATACCATGCCATCTTTGCCGAGAGGATGATTCAGCATCCGGCGGTACAGCGTATCTGTAATACGAACTATTCGGCGTTATTTACGCCCCAGAACAAATAGTCCAGACATAAAAAAACCCGCTTGCGCGGGTTTTTTCACAAAGCAACAATCAACAGGCGATTAAGCCAGTTTGTTGATCTGTGCAGTCAGGTTAGCTTTATGACGTGCAGCTTTGTTTTTGTGGATCAGACCTTTAGCAGCCTGACGGTCCACGATTGGTTGCATTTCGTTAAATGCTTTCAGTGCAGTAGCTTTGTCGCCAGCTTCGATAGCTGCGTATACTTTCTTGATGAAAGTACGCATCATAGAGCGACGGCTTGCGTTGTGCTTACGAGCCTTTTCAGACTGAACGGCGCGCTTCTTAGCTGATTTGATATTAGCCAAGGTCCAACTCCCAAATGTGTTCTATATGGACAATTCAAAGGCCGAGGAATATGCCCTTTTAGCCTTCTTTTGTCAATGGATTTGTGCAAATAAGCGCCGTTAATCTAGCGGCACTCGTTACGTAGTGATGGCGCAGGATTCTACCAGCTTGCGGTCGGTGAATACAGCTTTTCAGCGATAAAAATTGAATTGCTTTGTCAGTTTGTGGTCGGTATTTGCCTCAGGGTAATGAAATCCATCTGCTTTCTGTTTCGCCACATCAATCGCCGGTTAACCTTGACCGCCGTACAAGGTATACTTTGGCGATTTTCACTGTTTTGAGCCAGACATGAAGCTGATACGCGGCATACATAATCTCAGTCAGGCCCCACACGGGTGTGTGCTGACTATTGGTAATTTCGACGGCGTGCATCGTGGTCATCGTGCGCTGCTGCAAGGTTTGCAGGAAGAAGGGCGCAGGCGTGGCTTACCGGTGATGGTGATGATTTTTGAGCCGCAGCCGCTCGAACTGTTTGCGACAGACAAAGCCCCTGCGCGGCTGACCCGCCTGCGTGAAAAATTGCGTTATCTCGCGCAATGCGGCGTCGATTACGTGCTGTGCGTGCGCTTTGACCGCCGTTTCGCCGCCCTGACGGCACAGACCTTTATCAGCGAACTGCTGGTGAATCGTCTTGGGGTGCAATTTCTCGCGGTGGGGGATGATTTCCGCTTTGGCGCTGGTCGCGAAGGCGATTTCTTGTTATTACAGAAGGCGGGTGTGGAATATGGTTTCGATATTACCAGCACCCAAACCTTCTGCGAAGGCGGCGTGCGTATCAGCAGTACCGCCGTGCGTCAGGCGCTGGCACAGGACAACCTGGCCCTCGCCGAAAGCCTGTTGGGCCATCCGTTTACCATTTCAGGCCGTGTTGTACACGGTGATGAACTCGGGCGCACCATTGGTTTCCCGACGGCAAACTTACCGCTGCGTCGTCAGGTTTCCCCGGTAAAAGGGGTCTATGCGGTAGAAGTGATGGGGCTTGGCGAGAAGCCATTGCCCGGCGTGGCGAACATCGGGACCCGTCCGACGGTTTCGGGCGTGCGCCAGCAACTGGAAGTGCATCTGCTGGATGTTGCAATGGACCTCTATGGTCGCCATATAGATGTAGTGCTGCGTAAAAAAATACGCAATGAACAGCGATTTGCTTCGCTGGATGAACTCAAAGCGCAGATTGCGCGAGATGAATTAACTGCCCGTGATTTTTTTGGGCTATCAAAACCGGCTTAAAGGCCTGGGTAATCAATACGGAACCGAGAATCTGATGAGTGACTATAAATCAACCCTGAATTTGCCGGAAACAGGGTTCCCGATGCGCGGCGATCTCGCCAAGCGTGAACCGGGAATGCTGGCGCGTTGGACTGATGATGACCTGTACGGCATCATTCGTGCGGCCAAAAAAGGCAAAAAAACCTTCATTCTGCATGATGGCCCTCCTTATGCGAATGGCAGCATTCATATTGGTCACTCGGTTAACAAGATTCTGAAAGACATTATCGTGAAGTCCAAAGGACTCGCGGGATATGACTCGCCTTACGTTCCGGGTTGGGACTGTCACGGTCTGCCGATCGAACTGAAAGTGGAGCAGGAATTCGGCAAGCCG
>NZ_JBFWLF010000197.1:0-8627 GCF_050252275.1 Citrobacter sp.
GGGGTGTAAAACAACGTAAAGTCATGGATTAGCGACGCCTGATGACGTAATTTCTGCCTCGGAGGTACTTAAACAATGAATAAAATCCTGTTAGTTGATGATGACCGAGAGCTGACTTCCCTGTTAAAGGAGCTGCTCGAAATGGAAGGTTTCAATGTGCTGGTTGCCCACGACGGGGAGCAGGCGCTTGAGCTTCTGGACGACAGCATTGATTTACTTTTGCTTGATGTGATGATGCCGAAGAAAAACGGTATCGATACGTTGAAAGCGCTTCGCCAGACACACCAGACGCCCGTAATTATGCTGACCGCCCGCGGCAGCGAACTGGATCGCGTACTCGGCCTTGAGCTGGGTGCAGATGACTATTTACCGAAACCATTTAACGATCGTGAACTGGTCGCCCGTATCCGCGCGATCCTGCGCCGCTCGCACTGGAGCGAACAGCAGCAGAGCAGCGATAACGGCTCGCCGACGCTGGAAGTGGATGCCCTTAGCCTTAACCCGGGCCGCCAGGAAGCCAGCTTTGATGGTCAGACGCTGGAGTTAACTGGTACCGAATTCACCCTGCTCTATCTGCTGGCGCAGCATCTCGGCCAGGTGGTATCGCGTGAACATTTGAGCCAGGAAGTGCTGGGTAAACGCCTGACGCCTTTCGACCGTGCCATCGACATGCATATCTCCAACCTGCGGCGCAAACTGCCGGAGCGGAAAGACGGGCATCCGTGGTTTAAAACTCTGCGTGGTCGCGGCTATCTGATGGTTTCCGCTTCATGATAGGGAGCTTAACCGCGCGCATCTTTGCCATCTTCTGGTTGACGCTGGCACTGGTGTTGATGTTGGTACTGATGTTACCCAAGCTCGACTCACGCCAGATGACCGAGCTACTGGACAGCGAACAGCGCCAGGGGTTAATGATTGAGCAACACGTAGAAGCTGAACTCGCGAACGATCCACCGAATGATTTGATGTGGTGGCGTCGCCTGTTCCGTGCGATTGACAAGTGGGCGCCGCCAGGACAGCGGTTATTGCTTGTGACTACAGAAGGACGCGTGATCGGCGCTGAACGCAGCGAAATGCAGATCATTCGTAACTTTATTGGTCAGGCGGATAACGCCGATCATCCGCAGAAGAAAAAGTACGGTCGCGTTGAAATGGTGGGGCCCTTCTCCGTCAGAGACGGGGAAGATAACTACCAGCTTTACCTGATTCGACCAGCCAGCAGTTCCCAATCCGATTTTATCAACCTGTTGTTTGACCGCCCGCTGTTGTTGCTGATTGTCACGATGTTAGTCAGTTCCCCGCTGTTGTTATGGCTGGCGTGGAGCCTGGCAAAACCGGCGCGTAAGTTGAAAAACGCGGCGGATGAGGTGGCTCAGGGTAACCTGCGTCAGCATCCGGAACTGGAAGCCGGTCCGCAGGAATTTCTTGCCGCAGGCGCCAGTTTTAACCAGATGGTGACCGCGCTGGAGCGGATGATGACCACGCAACAGCGTCTGTTGTCTGATATCTCACACGAACTGAGAACCCCGCTCACCCGTTTGCAACTGGGGACCGCGCTGTTGCGTCGTCGCAGCGGCGAAAGTAAGGAACTGGAGCGTATTGAGACGGAAGCGCAGCGTCTGGACAGCATGATCAACGATCTGCTGGTCATGTCGCGCAATCAGCAGAAAAATGCGCTGGTCAGCGAAACGATGAAAGCCAATCATCTGTGGGGTGAGGTGCTGGATAATGCCGCCTTTGAAGCCGAACAGATGGGCAAATCGCTAACGGTGAATTTCCCGCCGGGACCGTGGCCGCTGTACGGAAACCCGAACGCGCTGGAAAGTGCGCTGGAAAACATCGTCCGTAATGCCCTGCGCTATTCACACACGAAGATTGAAGTCGGCTTCGCAGTGGATAAAGACGGAATTACGATCACGGTGGATGATGATGGTCCTGGCGTCAGCCCAGAAGACCGTGAGCAGATTTTCCGCCCGTTCTATCGCACCGATGAAGCACGCGATCGCGAATCCGGCGGCACCGGTCTGGGTCTGGCAATTGTAGAAACCGCCATTCAGCAGCATCGCGGCTGGGTGAAAGCCGAAGACAGCCCGCTGGGCGGTTTACGGCTGGTGATTTGGTTGCCGTTGTATAAACGTTCGTAACGGTATTATGCCGGATAGTGGCGTAAACGCCTTATCCGGCCAACAAATCTCCACGAACGGTAGGCCGGATAAGTGTAGCGCCATCAGGCATTTTTTCCGTTGCCGGATAGCAGCGCTTATTTGCCCCACAAACGCCGGGATTGATCTTCGATTTTGCCGCTTAAACGGCGCTTTTGCATCGTTCGCGTCCAGCTCTTCGACAGCCCCGCCGCTGACAGTAAACGATGGTACTGTTCATCATCAAAAGGCATATGCCAGGCTATGGCGATCGCCTCCTGTACGCTGACGTCGCTTACGCGGGAAACCAGCTCCAGTGGCGCATCGGCTGACACCATGCCTGGCGCAATCACACTACACAGCCAACCCGTTTTGCCGCAGTTCTGCATCAGGCTCGCCATATCGCTAATACCAAAGTGGAAATTAAGCTTAAAGCACGGTGAGCGCGGCTGTGTGACCTGAATCAGCGCTTCGCCCCAACGGAAAATATCGCCGATATAGACATTGTGTTCCGTCAGGCCATCGGTAGAGAGGTTCTCACCAAACGCCGGGGCCACGAATTGATCCGCCTGATCGGGGAACTCCCGCGCCCAGTACAGATAATGTTCGCGCGGATAATGGCACAGCGCACGATCGGGCCCGCCGTGGATTTTCGTTTCTGCCTGTTCATCACCTTCCAGACCCAGTTCCGTCAGCATCAGTTCGCCATCGACCTGAATTTTGCCAATTGCACTGGGGCGGCTTCCCGCGTAGTCCTGAATCTTGCCGCTGAACACGTCTACTGGATATCGCATCTGGCCCTCTCCCTGATCAATTTGCCTTATTTAACCACAATTATTTTACCTCAACCGCGCAAAATGAGAGCAAGGTTCACACGACGCGCAAATATCCATGCTATCAATGGAAGTGATTTTGAAACGGCATTTCATAATAAGGAGTCAACAACGTGACAGGTCAAACGCAGTTTGCTGGCGTCTGGTGCCCCTCCATTACGCCAATGGATCAGGATGGTAATATCGATCTCAACGGTCTGAGCCAACACCTTCAACGCCTCACTGACGCAAAAATCGACGTGATTTTGCTGATGGGCAGTATCGGGGAGTTCGCTTCCTTCACCCTTGACGAACGCCTGCTGTTGATTCGCGAGGCGCGCGCCATGAGCCCATTGAAGATGGTGGCTAACGTCTCCTCCACCTGCATCCACGATGTCTTGCGGATGGCACAGGAAGCGTATCGCACAGGCTACGATGCAGTGATGGTTCTGCCACCCTATTACTACGGTCAAACGCCGAAGCAACTGCTGAGCTACTTCCGCCAGTTGGGGCAAAAGCTCAGCGGGAAATGGTTTGCCTACAATTTCCCGCCGCGCACTGGCAGCGACTTAACGCCGGATCTGGTTGCCCAGCTTGCCAGCGAGTTCCCGAACTTTGCCGGGATCAAAGATACCGTTGACTGTCAGTCGCATACCCGCAGAATGATCGAGGCAACGCAGGCCGTGCGTAACGACTTTGCCGTCCTTTCAGGCTATGACGAGTACTTCATTCCTAATCTGCTGGCTGGCGGCGCGGGGATTATCTCTGGGCTCAACAATGTGATGCCGGAGCTGTTTGTCAGCGCGCGTGAGGCGTTCATGGCCGGTGACCTGGCGGCCCTTCGCGATATTCAGCAGAAAATTGGCGTATACATGTCGATTTATGCCATCGGCGAAGATTTCGTCACCACCATCAAGACGGTGGTATCGCGCAAGTTTGGCTATTGCACAGGGGTTTCACGCAATGCGGGCGGCGAGTTGAACGAACACGATTGCCGGACGATTGATGAGGTGTTTGGTCGTTAATAGACAAGGCCCGGTGAGATTCACCAGGCCTTTTTATGACGCAAAAACAAGCCGGATAAGCGTAGCGCCATCCGGCATTATTGTATTATTTCACTGCATGCTGGATGTCGACTGCCGCCACTTTTGCTTTGACCTTCTTCGACCAGATGGAGGTGATAATCGGCACCAGGATTGATGTCACAATCACCGAGGTGGCGACCAGCGAAGTTGCAGCCGGTGCCATCGGTTTAAACGCGGGCACCATTTCTGCAATCAGTACCGGCGTCGCCACTGCAGCTCCTGCTGAGCTGGACGCCGCAATCCCTGCTGTACCGTCGCCGCCGCCAATCAGTTTATCGGCAATAATCAGCGGAATACCGGTGACGATAATCACCGCCACACCCAACAGAATACCCAACAGACCGGTCTGTGCTATCACGCTCAGATCGATGGTGTTACCCAGCGCAAAGGCGAAGAAAGGGATCAGCGTCTGGACGGCTTTACTGAAGAATTCACGCAGTTCCGGGTCAAGGTTACCCAGCGTAAAGCCCACCAGGAAAGGCAGCACTGCGCCGACAAACACATGCGGTTCAAACGACGCAATCCCGGCCGTACCGAGGATGATCATCGTCATCAGCGGTCCGGACTCTAGCGACATCAGAACAAATGCCCCGGCCTCTTCTTTGGTGCCGTACTGTTGCATAATGGACGCGTACAGCCCGCCGTTGGTCATGTCCATTGCCGCAACCAGCGCCAGTGTCGACAGCCCGGCAAAGAATCCTGCCTCCACGCCATGTTCAGGAATAATCCGCGAGGCAATCGCCGCCACTACCCACGCCACGGCAATTTTAGTCACCACCAGCGTCCCGGACTTACGCAGGACGGTACCCGTCGCGCTTAGCTTGATGGAGGCTCCCATGCAGAAGAACCACACGGCCAGAATAGGCACCGTGCCAGTGATCATCCCGTTGGTGAATGAGCCAAAATATTTCCCCGCGTCAGGAGAGAACGTGTGACACAACGCGCCCAGGAACAGAGGGACGAGCATCATGCCACCAGGAATTTTTTCTATCGTGCGTTTAATCTGCATTTCCATCACCTTCCGATGTAAAGATGTGTCAACGATAGACATTCAGCACAATAATAAAAGTGATCCCAACCACACAATAAAACAATGTTTCAATTTTTGTGGATCGCTGTTTTTCATTCGATTTTGATCACAAAAAAACCCCACCGGCCACGCCGACGGGGTCATATAAACGCGATGTCTTGTTAAATAAGACTTATTTTTTTGCAGCGAAACGCGCAGCCGCTTCGTCCCAGTTCACCACGTTCCAGAACTCTTTGATGTAGTCCGGACGACGGTTCTGGAATTTCAGGTAGTAAGCGTGTTCCCACACGTCCAGGCCCACAATCGGGAAGCCAGACGCACCAGAAATCGCTTCACCCATCAGCGGGGAATCCTGGTTTGCGGTTGAAACGACCGCCAACTTGTCGCCTTTCAGCACCAGCCAGGCCCAGCCGGAACCGAAACGGGTGGCGGCAGCTTTTTCGAATTCTGCTTTGAAGTTATCAACAGAGCCGAAATCACGTTCGATAGCCGCTTTCAGATCGCCCTGCAGGGTAGTGCCCTTTTTCAGGCCTTTCCAGAACAGGCTGTGGTTAGCGTGACCGCCCGCATTATTACGCAGAACGGTTTTCTTGTCGGCCGGTACCTGATCCAGTTTAGCGATCAGCTCTTCAGCAGACAGGTTAGCGAATTCAGGCAGACTTTCCAGCGCCGCGTTGGCGTTGTTTACATAGGTCTGGTGGTGTTTGGTATGGTGGATTTCCATCGTCTGCTTATCGAAGTGCGGTTCCAGCGCATCATAAGCGTACGGCAGGGATGGCAGTGTATAACTCATAATCATCTCCATTATTGTCGAGCGGCCGGGTGTTAACGCCGCGTAAGCAGTTGGTTCATTATAGTTAATTAAATGATATTGAAAATGATTATCAATGCCGTACTTTTACTAAGGTTATTACATTAACGTCTATTGCTGATTATGTGAGCCATATCACCCACTTAACCGGGTCTTTGCCAGAAAGGGAAAATCGCGGCAATCGGCAAAAGGTTATACATCTGCGCAATTTTTAAACTCATGACGTCGGAAGGCTAGAAACGACGATAAAAACAATGAGGATGATGTGATGAGTAACGCGATTACGATGGGTATTTTTTGGCATTTGATAGGTGCGGCCAGTGCAGCCTGTTTCTATGCCCCGTTCAAACAAGTGAAACAGTGGTCATGGGAAACCATGTGGTCGGTCGGTGGGATTGTCTCGTGGCTGATCCTCCCGTGGACCATCAGCGCCATGCTGCTGCCTGACTTCTGGGCCTACTACAGTTCATTCAGCCTTTCCACTCTACTGCCGGTGTTTCTGTTCGGCGCCATGTGGGGCATCGGCAATATCAACTACGGTCTGACCATGCGCTACCTCGGCATGTCGATGGGGATTGGCATTGCCATCGGCATTACGCTGATTGTCGGTACGCTGATGACCCCTATCATCAACGGCAATTTTGATGTGTTGGTTAACACCGAAGGCGGGCGTATGACGCTGCTCGGGGTGCTGGTTGCGCTGATTGGCGTCGGGATCGTCACCCGCGCGGGCCAGCTCAAAGAGCGTAAAATGGGCATCAAAGCCGAAGAATTCAACCTGAAAAAAGGGCTGTTGCTGGCGGTAATGTGCGGCATTTTCTCCGCAGGCATGTCGTTTGCGATGAACGCGGCGAAGCCGATGCATGAAGCCGCCGCGGCGCTGGGTGTAGACCCGCTGTATGTCGCACTGCCAAGCTATGTAGTGATCATGGGCGGCGGCGCGTTGGTCAACCTGGGTTTCTGTTTTATTCGTCTGGCAAAAGTGAAGAGCCTGTCGGTAAAAGCCGACTTCTCTCTGGCAAAATCGCTTATCATCACCAACGTGCTGCTGTCCGCACTGGGTGGCCTGATGTGGTATTTGCAGTTCTTTTTCTACGCCTGGGGCCACGCGCGCATTCCGGCGCAATATGACTACATCAGTTGGATGCTGCACATGAGTTTCTACGTGCTGTGCGGTGGTATTGTCGGTCTGGTACTGAAAGAGTGGAACAACGCCGGGCGTCGTCCTGTCAGCGTCCTGAGTCTGGGATGTGTGGTGATCATCATCGCCGCCAACATTGTCGGTCTGGGTATGGCAAGCTAATCCGTTGAATTACTGAGATGACGCCACTGACTGGGCGTCATCCCGGTTTCCCGCGTAAACACCACAGAAAAGTAATTACTGTCTTCAAAGCCACACTTCATCGAAATCTCACCGATCATCAGACGGCTGTGCTGAAGTAAATATTGCGCATGACAGACGCGAACCTGGCGCTGATACTGGTTAATCGTCATTCCGGTCTGGCTACGAAACTGCTGGCGCAGCACGCGTTCACTGCACGCTTCCCGATCGCAGAAGACATCCAGCGCAAACGGACGCTCCAGACTGGCGGCCAGCGCGGTAATCAGTTTATCCAGCAGCGTTTCGCTGGAGGTCGCTGGCAGCGTGTCGGTCGCATAGCGATGACGCTTCAACGTCATCACCAGTTGGCCAAAGAGCAGCTCCGCCATGTCGTTGGCGATCGGATCGTGCTGGTTACTTTCATGCTCAAGCTGGCTTATCACCTGGCGCGCCTGCGTCATACCCACACTACCCAGTCGCCAGTGCGGCTGTCGCGGTGTGCCGTTAAAACCCGGGATCGCGCTCTCCCAGCCCAGATTCAGCTTTAGCCGCTCCGGACAATAGATGATGTTCTGTAACACGAGATCGTTAACGGAGGTGTAAGAGTGCTTGTCTTCGGCGCGAATATAAAACAGATCGCCACGGGTGATGCGATAGGGACGCTCATTGAGCACATGCAGACCATTGCCGCGCCAGACGATCACCAGCTCACAAAAATCATGCGTATGTTCGGCAAACACATCCTGCGGATAGCGATCGGCGACAGCGACGGCCTGTCCGGCATTCGCAAAGAAGTCATCTTTTAGAAGAATCAGTTGATTCGCCACCTGAATATTCCTTGCCGGATGATGGCTTCGCCTTATCCGACCCGCAAATTACGTCAACACCCAGGCCGGATAAGATTTCCGGCATCACAGATCGATGATTATTAACATTCTGGCGGCGAAAAACGTTGATAGCATTCGCGTTACTGAAGTAACGCATCCCGTCCCTGGCGAATGTCGCGCGGCGACCAGTCAAATTCACGGCGAAACAGGGTCGAAAAGTGGTTACTGTCGCCAAAACCACAGCGATAGGCGATTTCTGTGACGCTTTCATCGCTATGACGCAACAGATGGCGGGCTTTGATTAAGCGCAGACGGTTAAGATAGCGCTGCGGCGTCAGCCCGGTCTGTTGTTTCAACTGGCGGTGCAGCGTGCGCAGGGAAAGCGAGAAGCGATCGGCCAACGCATCCCAGCAGACCTCCTCCGCAAAATGATCTTCCAGCCAGGCCATCAACTGGTTCAGGCGCGCATCGTTATTTTCCGCCCCTTCCATCAGGCTACTTTTGCGCAACAGCACCAGCAATTGCATAAACAGAATTTCACGATTAGCGACGCCGGGGAGATCGCTCTCATCGCCGTCCTGTTCCATTTTTGCCACCAGT
>NZ_JBFWLF010000198.1:0-8572 GCF_050252275.1 Citrobacter sp.
TTATCCTGCCTTTATTTAAACTGTTTGAGGAAACGCAGATCGTTTTCGAAGAACGCACGCAGGTCAGTCACACCGTAACGCAACATGGTCAGACGCTCCATCCCCATCCCAAATGCGAAACCTGAGTAGACTTCCGGGTCGATACCAACATTACGCAGAACGTTCGGATGCACCATGCCGCAGCCCAGCACTTCCAGCCATTTACCGTTTTTCCCCATCACGTCCACTTCGGCGGACGGCTCAGTAAACGGGAAATAGGAAGGACGGAAACGAATCTGCAAATCTTCTTCAAAGAAGTTACGCAGGAAGTCATGCAGCGTCCCTTTCAGATTGGTAAAGCTGATGTTGGTATCCACAATCAGGCCTTCCATCTGGTGGAACATCGGTGTGTGCGTCTGATCGTAGTCGTTACGATACACGCGACCCGGCGCGATAATACGAATCGGCGGCTGCTGATCTTTCATGGTACGGATCTGTACGCCGGATGTCTGGGTACGCAGCAGACGCGTTGCATCAAACCAGAAGGTGTCGTGATCGGCGCGAGCCGGGTGGTGACCAGGAATATTCAGCGCATCGAAGTTGTGGTAGTCATCTTCGATTTCCGGGCCGGTCGCCACGGTAAAGCCAAGCTCACCAAAGAAGCTTTCAATGCGATCGATGGTACGGGTGACCGGATGCAGACCGCCATTTTCAATGCGACGCCCCGGCAGAGAAACGTCGATGGTTTCCGCTGCCAGACGCGCATTCAGCGCGGCGTTTTCCAGATCTGCCTTACGCGCGTTGAGTGCCTGCTGTACCTGCTCTTTCGCTTCGTTAATCACCGCACCGGCGGCAGGACGTTCTTCAGTTGGCAGCTCGCGCAGCGTCGTCATCTGAAGGGTCAGGTGCCCTTTTTTGCCCAAATATTCGACGCGCACATTGTCTAACGCGGCAACATCTGACGCCTGATTAATGGCCGCCTTCGCACTGGCTACCAGTTCTGCGAGATGTGACATGGTTTTCCTCATTGTGTCGGTGAAGACACCGGTTCGTTGAACGTAATCTCTCGATTTCGGGCACAAAAAAAGCCTCCATCAGGAGGCTTTTTTGCGCTGTTTTTCGTTTCTTCTTTCACGCGCTAGCCTCCTGAAGTCAGGTGCTAAAGTAAAAAAAGAAGCGGAAAATAGCAGCATTCATGCTTGCGTTACCTTGTGTGGTAAAAACCGGAGAACCTTTATTGAAAAGGGTTACGGATCAATTGTCAACTTATTGACGGAACAACAAATAAAAGAGAGGGAGCCAGGCTCCCTCTTTTCACTGGCTTATGCCAGAGCTGCTTTCGCTTTTTCGACCAGAGCGGTGAACGCTACTTTGTCGAATACGGCGATGTCAGCCAGGATCTTACGGTCGATTTCAACAGAGGCTTTTTTCAGGCCGTTGATGAATTTGCTGTAAGAAATACCGTTCTGACGTGCTGCTGCGTTGATACGCGCAATCCACAGTTGACGGAACTGACGCTTACGTTGACGACGGTCACGGTAAGCATACTGACCTGCTTTGATGACGGCCTGGAAGGCAACGCGGTATACGCGAGAACGCGCACCGTAGTAACCTTTGGCTTGTTTCAAAATTTTCTTGTGACGTGCGCGTGCAATTACACCACGTTTTACGCGAGCCATAGTGCTCTCCTGTATCTATTCTGATTTGCCCCCCTTTCACCACAGTGAAATCGGTTGGGCATTAAAAATTTAAAAAAACGTTAACGGCTTATGCGTACGGCAGGCACGCGATAACCAGACCCAGATCGCCTTTAGAAACAAGGCCTTTTGGACGCAGGTGACGTTTACGCTTAGTTGATTTTTTGGTCAGAATATGACGCAGGTTTGCGTGCTTACGCTTAAATCCACCACCACCGGTTTTTTTGAAGCGCTTAGCAGCACCGCGTACGGTCTTAATTTTTGGCATTTTAATAACTTCCACTTCGCATTGTTAATAAATGAAACCCAGGCGAGCAAAACCTGTGAAGCCCAAAGGCTTCACAGGAAATACTACTTGAAGGCCTACTGTTTCTTCTTGGGAGCGAGCACCATGATCATCTGGCGGCCTTCGATCTTCGTTGGGAAGGATTCGACTACTGCCAGTTCACTCAGATCGTCACGAACGCGCGTCAGCACTTCCATACCAATCTGTTGGTGGGCCATCTCACGACCGCGGAAACGCAGTGTGATCTTGGCCTTATCGCCATCTTCCAGAAAGCGAATCAGGCTGCGGAGTTTTACCTGATAATCGCCATCGTCGGTACCAGGACGGAATTTAATTTCCTTAACCTGGATAACTTTTTGCTTTTTCTTCTGTTCCTTAGAAGACTTACTCTTTTCATAAAGGAACTTGCCGTAGTCCATGATACGACAAACTGGCGGTTCGGCGTTAGGGCTGATTTCAACTAAATCTACTCCAGCCTCTTCAGCTTTTTCGATTGCTTCTCTCAGACTCACAATACCCAGCTGCTCGCCTTCCAGACCTGTTAAGCGAACTTCCTGGGCGCGAATCTCGCCATTGATACGATTCGGACGTGCCGTTTGAACTCGTTTTCCGCCTTTAATACCTTATTCCTCCAGTTGTTGAAGACTGCGGCTGCGAATCTCTTGTTGCAGCTTCTCAATCACTTCACTTACGTCAAGGCTGCCCAGGTCTTTCCCGCGGCGAGTGCGAACGGCAACTTTGCCTGCTTCCACTTCTTTATCACCACAGACCAACATATAAGGGACACGACGTAAAGTGTGCTCGCGGATTTTAAAGCCTATCTTCTCATTTCTCAAGTCTGCTTTTACACGAATGCCCGCATTTTGAAGTTTCTGCGTCAATTCGTTAACGTATTCAGACTGTGAATCAGTAATGTTCATCACCACTACCTGAACCGGCGCAAGCCAGGTCGGGAAGAAGCCAGCGAACTCTTCAGTCAGGATACCGATAAAACGTTCCATAGACCCAAGAATTGCGCGGTGAATCATCACCGGTACCTGACGCTCATTGTTTTCGCCCACATAGGAGGCGCTCAGACGAGACGGCAGGGAGAAGTCCAGCTGTACTGTACCGCACTGCCATGCGCGATCGAGGCAGTCATACAGGGTAAATTCAATTTTCGGACCGTAGAAGGCGCCTTCACCCAATTGATATTCAAATGGGATATTGTTTTCTTCCAGCGCAACGGCCAGGTCCGCCTCAGCACGATCCCACATTTCGTCGCTACCGATACGTTTTTCGGGGCGAGTGGAGAGTTTGACAACGATTTTCTCGAAGCCAAATGTGCTGTACATATCGTAGACCATACGGATGCAGGCGTTAACTTCATCGCGGATTTGCTCTTCAGTACAGAAGATATGCGCATCATCCTGGGTGAAGCCGCGTACACGCATCAGACCATGCAACGCGCCTGACGGCTCGTTACGGTGGCAACTACCAAACTCTGCCATACGCAGCGGCAGGTCGCGGTAGGATTTCAGGCCCTGATTAAAGATCTGTACGTGACCCGGACAGTTCATCGGCTTGATGCAGTATTCACGGTTCTCTGAAGAGGTGGTGAACATCGCATCTTTGTAGTTGTCCCAGTGCCCGGTTTTTTCCCACAGCACGCGGTCCATCATGAACGGCCCTTTCACTTCCTGATACTGATACTCTTTGAGCTTGGAACGCACAAAGACTTCCAGTTCGCGGAAAATAGTCCAGCCGTCGTTATGCCAGAACACCATACCCGGTGCTTCTTCCTGCATGTGATACAGGTCAAGCTGCTTACCAATTTTACGGTGGTCACGTTTTGCCGCTTCTTCCAGACGTTGAAGATAAGCGCTGAGGGCCTTTTTATCTGCCCAGGCCGTTCCGTAGATACGCTGCAACATCTTATTGTCGCTGTCGCCACGCCAGTACGCGCCTGCGGTTTTCATCAGTTTAAAGTGATGGCAGAAGCGCATATTCGGCACGTGCGGCCCGCGGCACATATCGACATATTCTTCATGATGATACAAACCAGGTTTGTCATCATGGGCAATGTTTTCATCAAGAATGGAGACTTTATAGATCTCGCCACGCTTCACGAAGGTTTCACGCGCTTCGTGCCAGCTGACTTTCTTCTTAATGACGTCGTAATTTTTCTCAGCGAGCTCGTGCATCCGCTTCTCGAGCGCATCGATATCTTCCTGGGTCAACGTACGGTCAAGGTCTACGTCATAGTAGAAGCCGTTGTCGACAACCGGACCGATAGCCATTTTGGTATTCGGCCAAAGTTGTTTGATCGCATGACCTAACAGGTGCGCGCAAGAGTGACGAATAATCTCCAGCCCTTCTTCATCTTTTGCGGTGATGATAGAGAGCGTCGCATCATTTTCGATCAGGTCGGAAGCATCAACCAGCTCGCCATTAACACGGCCAGCAAGGGTGGCTTTCGCCAGACCTGGACCAATGTCCAGCGCAACATCCATAGGGCTTACAGCGTGGTCGTAATGGCGTTGACTGCCATCAGGAAGAGTAATAACAGGCATGTTATGTCCTTATTTGCAGTGGTGACCCATACGCAAGATCACATACAAAGAGAAAATTTATTTGTTTACAGTTAGTTGTGCAGCCATCTAACCAACAATTGCTAAATTGGCACACAATCTGGTTCACATCCGCTTTCGCTACGCAAGCGCGGCAATGTGGTCGAACGATGGTAACACTAAAAAAAGGGAGAATGCACCCTTCTGTTTTATATTGGGCCGGATCATGACGTCAGCAAGCGTTTTTCGCCTCCTCCTCTCACCTGCCCTGAAGGATTGTCCTGGAGACAGAATGAATATCCATTCACTGACTGGCTGACAGTTTTGTTACACTAGGATTAACCGTCTGAAATCGACAGGATATAAATGATGCCATCAAATCGCTTCGCCAAAAAACACTGGAAAATGGTGGTCGTCCTGATCGTCATCTGTGGCGCAATGTTATTACTACGCTGGGCGGCAATGATTTGGGGATAGTCGTGAAACGCTGCGCCGTCGTGATTCAGGCAGCGTGCACATTCTGGACAAAAGCGCTGAAGGGCAAATCGACGTCAGACACCGTAATAAAAAAGCCAGACTGACGAACAGTCTGGCCTCAGTTTACATCCGGTAGCCCAGAGAGACGGTGGTACGTCTGTCCGTATGCTCCGGTGCCGTTTCCGGCGGTTCGGAGTTCCACGTCACGTTGTACGCCACCTTCAGACCAAAGTGCTCATTGATTGCCACATTTAGCGCCGTCTCGGAGTTCAGCGTCGTATCTTCAGCACCGAACACCGACACGCCTTGCGTAAATTTGGTGTTGTCTGATATCTGCCAGGCATACGCGCCAGAGGCATAGCCCAGCGGCTGTGTTTCCGTCGTGCCATCCGTATGTTCGTCGTACCGTACGCCCGGACCGAATTCAAAACGGAAACTGTGTACGGGACCGTTAAGGAACTGGCGACCATAACCGGCAGTGAACACGTCGCGCTCACGGTAGCCGTTATAACGGTCCGTCAGCCAACTCGCCTGGCCAAAAAGATAGTCATAATCGGTCACGTTGTAACGACTACGACCGCCAACCGCATATTTCTCTGAAGAACGTTCATCATTGGAAGAAGTGTTGCTCGCGTTCCCCCACAGTGACCAGGCCGTTGTTTGGCCGTACCAGGTCATGGTCGTGTCCGCGGTCAAAGAAGAACTTTTCGTGTTGCCTGACTGCGCAAGATAACCGGCATTGAGATTGCCTTCGAAGGGTTTCTTCGCACTTGAGGGGTCATCCATGACAGTAAAAACGGAATCATCGGCAGTTGCATACATCGACGCAAACATGCCCCCCGCCAGCAGAACGGCAGCGGGAACTGTCTTTAAAAGCTTCATTTATAAAGAGTCCGTACAACAAAAAAAGAGACCATTACGGTCCCGGAAACTTTCAGAGGGATCAATGACAAACGCCCCAGGAAAGGTAACAAATTATAAAAAGGCTCGAATAACATAGCAATGAATTCTTATTTCATTTTTTGAATAAGAGAGCTCTCAAAACAATTAAATATTTATATATCCTTACGGTAAATTAAATAAATAAACTTTAATTAATCATATTGTTAATGACTTCACTTTAGGGCTATTCGGTGCCAGACTGAACATAGCCTAACAGGAGGTAACGATGGTACGTATCTATACGTTGACGCTTGCGCCCTCTCTCGATAGCGCAACGATCACTCCACAAATCTATCCCGAAGGGAAACTCCGCTGTACTGCCCCGGTATTTGAGCCTGGCGGCGGCGGCATTAATGTCGCTCGCGCCATCGCCCATCTGGGCGGAACGGCAACCGCTATTTTCCCCGTCGGGGGGGCAACCGGTGAACACCTGGTGACCCTGCTCGCTGACGAAAACGTTCCGGTCGCAACCATTGATGCAAAAGACTGGACGCGTCAGAACCTGCACGTTCATGTCGAATCCAGCGGTGAACAGTATCGCTTTGTGATGCCCGGCGCGGCTCTGAATGACGATGAGTTTCGCCAGATAGAAGAGCAGGTTCTGGAGATCGAGTCCGGTGCCATTCTGGTGATCAGCGGTAGTCTGCCGCCAGGCGTTAACGTTGAAAAACTCAGCCAGTTAATTACCGCCGCGCAGAAACAGGGGATCCGTTGCATCATTGACAGCTCCGGCGAGGCGCTGACAGCCGCGTTAGCGATTGGCAATATCGAACTGGTTAAACCCAACCAGAAAGAACTCAGTGCCCTGGTTAATCGCGAACTGACGCAACCTGATGACGTGCGCAACGCGGCGCAGGAGATTGTCCGCAGCGGCAAGGCACAGCGCGTCGTCGTCTCGCTCGGTCCTCAGGGTGCACTGGGCGTGGACAGTAAAACCTGCGTACAGGTTGTGCCGCCGCCGGTTAAAAGCCAGAGCACCGTGGGCGCGGGCGACAGTATGGTGGGAGCAATGACCCTCAAACTGGCTGAAGGCGCCTCGCTTGACGATATGGTGCGCTTCGGCGTGGCGGCCGGTAGCGCCGCCACCCTCAACCAGGGAACACGCCTGTGCTCCCATGACGATACACATAAAATCTACGCTTACCTTAGCCAGCCATAATAAATCCCCCTCTCTTCGAGGGGGGAATTTTGCGTAAACCTGTCGGCTTACGCGTTCACCGTCTATGCTACAAACTCATGAGATTACAAAGGGGTGTCAAATGGCCAGTGGGGAAATCACCCGATATGTTGTTACTATCACGTTCCACGAGGACTCCTTAACGGAAATAAATGAACTGAATAATCATCTTACCCGTGCCGGTTTTCTACTCACCCTTACGGATGATGACGGTAATGTGCATGAACTGGGAACCAATACCTTTGGGTTGATTAGCGCCCAGAGTCCGGGCGAGGTCAAAGCTCTGGCCGCGGGACTGGCTGAAAGTGCGTTAGATAAAGTGCCGGAGGTCAGCGTGGTGACCTGGGACGAGTGGGATCTCAGCGGACAATAAATGCCATTACCACGAAAACACGTCCACGGTGTGCGTTAGTTCGTGTTTTTTAACCGCATCTTTGCGCTAACCTTATGATCTGGCAGACAACATGGGGAGAGACATCATGTGGCAGGCTATCAGTCGTCTTTTAAGCGAGCAACTCGGTGAAGGCGAAATCGAACTGCGTAACGAACTGCCTGGCGGAGAAATTCATGCCGCGTGGCATTTACGCTATGCGGGACGCGATTTCTTCGTTAAATGTGATGAGCGAGAACTGCTTCCAGGCTTCACGGCAGAAGCCGACCAATTAGAACTGTTATCACGCAGCCATACGGTGACGGTCCCCAAAGTGTGGGCGGTGGGTGCGGATCGTGATTACAGCTTTCTGGTGATGGATTATCTCCTTCCCCGCCCCCTGGATGCGCACAGTGCGTTTATTCTGGGGCAGCAGCTTGCCCACCTGCATGAATGGAGCGATCAGCCGCAGTTTGGGCTGGACTTCGATAACGCGCTCTCGACCACGCCGCAACCCAATGCCTGGCAGCGCCGCTGGTCTACCTTCTTCGCCGAACAGCGCATTGGCTGGCAACTCGAACTGGCGGCGGAAAAAGGGATTGCCTTTGGTAATATCGACGCCATCGTCGAGCACGTGCAACAGCGTCTCGCCTCCCACCAGCCGCAGCCCTCTTTATTACACGGCGATCTGTGGTCCGGGAACTGCGCGCTCGGGCCAGACGGTCCGTATCTGTTTGACCCAGCCTGTTACTGGGGAGACAGAGAGTGTGACCTGGCGATGTTGCCGCTGCATACTGAACAGCCGCCGCAAATTTATGATGGTTATCAGTCAGTGTCGCCGCTGCCGTTAGATTTTCTCGACCGGCAACCGGTATATCAACTGTATACCTTGCTCAACCGGGCAAGACTGTTTGGCGGCCAGCACCTGGTGATTGCACAGAAGGCAATGGACAGACTACTCGCGGCGTAATCATAGTTGACATCAATTGGCCGCCAGATGGCGGCCTTTCAGACCGCTAACAAAGAAGGAAAAAACGTGGTTTTTCCTTCTTTGTGGTTATCAGCCGAAAATCAATGAATTGATTTTCCTCGTTT